>JAICGY010000353.1 GCA_025922915.1 Candidatus Methylomirabilota bacterium
CGGAGCGAGGGCAGCACGATGTCGAGGAAGCGCCGGGGCCCGGAGGCGCCGAGCGACTCCGCCGCCTGCAGGAGGACGCCCAGGCGCAGGTGGCGCATGTCGGCCACCAGGGTCTGGACGATGTAGGGCAGCGTCAGCACCACGTGACCCCCGACGAGGACCCAGAGGCTGCCCAGGTACGGGAGCGCGTCGCTACTGAAGACGAGGACGAAGCCGAAGCCCAGCACGAGCGGCGGCACCGCGATCGGCAGCAGCGCCATCAGCCGCGCCGCCGCGCGGACGCCGCGCGAGCCGGCGCTGTAGATCGTGTAGGCGAGCGGCAGCCCGAGGAGCGCGGTGACGACGCAGGTGGCCGCCGCCACTTCGAGGCTCACCACGAAGGCGCGGCGGAAGCTGCCGTCCGACCACAGCTCGAGATACCAGCGGCCGGTGAGCCCGTGCGGCAGGAGCGTGTTCAGCCAGAGCTCGCCCACCGAGCCCATGACGAGGAGCGCGATCGGGAGCATCAGATACGCGAGATAGCAGGCCGTCACCCATGCCATGCGCCCGGGACCTCGCCGCCCGCGCCGTACGCGGGACGGTGCGGGCGAGTGTAGCACGCGCCGACGGGGGGCGGTCCCCGCGCGCCCGCGCACCGGCCTGCCGTGCTCGAGGCTTCGCCGGCGCCCGCCCGACGTAGTAGGCTGCGCCCGGGCGCCCACGGCGCCCGATCAAGCCCGGCGAGGAAGAACATGAGCGATGGCGCAGCACGGCAGCTGGCGGTGGGACTCAAGCACACGGCGACGGTCACGGTCACCGACGACATGACGCCCGCGCACCTGCGCAGCGAGCCGATCCGCGTGCTCTCCACGCCGGACATGATCCGGCTGATCGAGCAGACGGCCATCGCGGCGGTGCAGGCCTACCTGGCCCCCGGCCAGGCCACCGTCGGCACGCGGGTGGACGTCGCGCATCTGGCCGCGACGCCCGTGGGGATGACGTTGACCATCACCGTCGAGCTGACCGAGATCGACCGCCGCCGGCTCGGCTTCCGCGTGGAGGTCCGCGACGAGCTGGACGAGGCCGGCCGGGGCACCCACGAGCGGTTCATCGTGGACGGCGCCCAGCGCCTGCCCCGCCTCCAGGACAAGCTGAACCGCTGGAAGGCCGCCGGCGGCACGCCGGCCTGAGGGCGGGTCCGGCGGGCGCCCGAGCCCACAACATCTGGGGTCTGGCCGGCGGCCGACCTCAATAAATTGGTGGTCCTGACCCGGTCCTCGGATAAGCTGAGCCCAGGCTTGCGTCGACTAAAGCTCGACCGGGAGGTCATCCATGCGAGCGATAGCGATCGTGAACCAAAAGGGGGGCTGCGGGAAGACCATCACGGCCATCAACCTGTCAGCGTTTCTCGCCCGGGAGAATCGCCGGGTGCTGCTCGTGGACATGGACCCCCAGGGCCATGCCACCCTGGGCCTGCAGCGTGGGGTGGCCGACCCTGGCCTGACGACGAGCGACGTGCTGATGCGGAAGGTGACGCTGCGCGAGGCCGCCCGCAGCGTGCGCCCCGGCCTCGACCTCGCCCCTGCCGATATCCTTCTGGCCGCCGTACCGGAGGTGCTCGCCGGCGTTCCCGGGCGCGAGGACCGGCTCGCGGAAGCGCTCCGATCCGTCGCCGACGCGTACGATTACGCGATCGTCGACTGCCCGCCCAACGTCGGCCTTCTGACGTTCAATGCGCTGATCGCCTGCACCGAGGCGATCGTCCCCGTCGAGCCGAGCTTCTTCTCGCTTCACGGCATCGGCAAGCTCCTGGAGACGATCGCCGTGGTCGCCGACAAGACCGGGCACGACATCGCCGCGCGGGCGCTCGTCACGCTCTACACCGGTCGGGCCCCCTTCGTCAGGGCGGTGGTCGACGACATCCGGAAGCACCTCGGCGGCCGGTCGTACGAGACGGTGATCCGCTGCAGCGTCAAGCTGGCGGAGGCGGCGAGCCACGGCGTGCCGGTCGCCGACTACAGCCGGCGCTGCGCCGGGTTCGCGGACTACCAGGCGCTGGCCCGTGAGGTTCTCGGTCAGGAGCCGGCAGACGGGGCGACGTCGGCGGTCGAAGCCTCCGCGCTCGGCGCGCGACACGCTCCGGTGGAGCGCGGATCGGCGCCCATCTCCAGCGGGCACGGAGTCATCTTCTCGCTCGAAGCGCCCCGGGCGCGCCGCGTGCACATCGCCGGGGACTTCAACGACTGGAACGTCGCCGGCGGTGAGATGGAGCACAGCGGACCGGTGTGGTGGAAGGTGCTGCCCCTGTCGCCCGGACGGTACCACTATCGCTACGTCGTCGACGAGGTCTGGCAGGCCGATCCGCTGAACCCCGACGCGGAGGCCAGCCCTTACGGCGACCTCGATTCCGTCGTGACGGTGCCGCCGAGCGACCGAGGCTGAGCGCCGGCCGGGGCATACGTGGACCGGGAGAACGCCGGAGGCAGAGAAGAGCACGGCACCGCCCGGCCGGACCATCCGCTCGGGCGAGGACTGCAGGACGTGTCTCACCTCTTCCTGACCGGCGCCCCGACGACCCCGTCCGGCGCCCCGGCGGCCTTGTCTGGCCCCTCCCCGGCCCTGTCGGAGCGACCGGCGTCAGGCTCGATCGACCGCGCACGGGACGGCGGGCAGGAACCGCCGCGCCTGGCTCTGCCCTGCGCGGCGCCGGACCGACCGCAGCTGATCTCGTTCCTGACGATGCACATCGAAGCGCTGGAAACGGGACTGCGGGCCCTCGACGCGAGCCTGCCGTGCGAGGGCTGCGGCGCGATCGACCTGCTCGCCGTCGACAGTCACCACCGGCTCGCCGTCGTCGATGTCGACACAGGGGCCGACGACACGCTCCTGCTGCGCGGGCTGGCGCACTTCGACTGGGTGACCCGGAACGTCCCGAACCTCAGGCGCATGTACCGCACGGAGGCCGTCGATTTCTCGCTGCGGCCGAGGGTCTTCCTCGTCGCGCCTCGTCTCTCCTGGATGGTGCGGTGCGCGGCCCGGCAGATCATCGCTCCCCGGATCGTCTGGTGCACGTACCGGGCGGTCGCGCTCCCGGGCGTCGTCGGCATCGTGATCGACGCTGACCGGGCCGACGCCTGAATCAGCTGCCCGTCTCGGGGACGGTCATGACCTCCAGCAGGTGGCCGTACGGGTCCTCGAAGTAGAATCCGCGCCCGCCCCGGCGCGTGTAGAGCTTGCCGTCGGTGTGGTGGTGCGGCCCGCTGCCGTAGGGGACCCCGCGGGCCTTCACCCGGCCGAAGATCGCCTCGAACTCCGCCTCGCTGACGTGAAACGCGTAGTGGTGGCTCCGGCCGGACCGGGGATCGAAGCCCGGCCCGCCCCACGCCTCCGGCTCGTCGGCGAAGTCGAAGGTGAGGCTCTCGTTGATCTGCACCTGGGCGAAGTGAGCCGGGTCAGGCTTGACCGTCAACCCGAAGATCTCGGCGAAGAAGGCGGCCGACACCGCCTTGTCCTTCGCCGGCACGATCGTGTGGTCGAGGCGAATCGTCATCGGTTGCCTCCTGATCGGCTCGTCTCACGATCTGGGATGCGGCCCGCGCCGGCGAGGGATTCAGGCGAGCAGGCGCGGCAGCCGCTCTCGCAGGATGGCCTCGGCCTCCCGGCTGATCTGCTGCACGATCTCCGCGGCCGGCTCGACGCGGTCGATGAGGCCCGCGGTCTGGCCGATCATGATGGCGCCGCGATCCGGGTCGCCGGACTGTGCGGCCTGACGCAGCTGGGCGCTCACCTCGGTCCGGCGCCGGCGCAGCTCGTTCCCGCGCCCCTGCCACTCCTCGATGAACCGGTTGCGCCGCACCCGCACGTAGGCGCCGGGCCAGACCTGGCCGTTGGCGACGTCCGGGATGTCGGTCACCAGGGTGTCGTGCCCGTCGCTCTCGACGATGGCCTGCTTGAAGCCCTTGGCGATCGGCGCCTCGTCGGTGGCCAGGGACGCCGCCAGGCCGCGACCGTCGGCCACCCCGCCCGCAGCCAGCACGGGGATCGGGGCCACCGCGCTCACGAGCATCGGGACCAGCGGCATCGTGCCCATGAGCCCGATGTGGCCGCCGCCCTCGGTC
>JAICGY010000354.1 GCA_025922915.1 Candidatus Methylomirabilota bacterium
GATCCTCCTTCAGGCGCGCGGCCTTGCGGAACTCCTCGAGCGTCCCGTACGCCCGGCCGCCGAGCGAGCGGGCCCGCTCCGCGACCTCGTCGATGACCTCGTCGAGCTTCTCGTACTGCGCCTCGAAGAACTTGTGCAGGTCGTGGAACTGGGGCCCCGTCACGTTCCAGTGGTAGTTGCGCGTCTTGACGTAGAGCAGGAACTCGTCCGCGAGCAGGGTGTTCAGGATGTCGACGACGGCCTGGCGGTCGCCGTCCGAAATGCCGATGCTGGTCGTCATGGCTGCCTCCCTTCGTTGGGATGCGGGGTCCCGGCCAGGAGTTTCGCCGCCAGGGGGCCGTGATAAAGTTTTCGCGAGCAAGGAGATCCATGGCATGCGCTTGCCGGATCGAGTGACCATCTGCGAGGTGGGGCCCCGCGACGGGTTCCAGATCGAGCGCGAGTTCATCCCGACCGAGACCAAGATCGAGGTCGTCGATCTCCTCGCCGAGGCCGGCGTCCCCCGGATCGAGGTGACCTCCTTCGTGCACCCCCGCGTCGTGCCCCAGCTGCGCGACGCCGAGGCCGTCATGGCGGGGATCCGTCGTCGCCCGGGGACCCGCTACGCCGCGCTCGTGCCGAACGACAAGGGAGCGGCCCGCGCGGTGGACGCGGGCGTCGACGTGATCCACACGGTGGTGTCGGCGAGCGAGAGCCACAACCTGGCCAACGTCAACATGACGATCGCCGACTCGCTCGAGAAGCTGCGGGCGGTCATGCAGATCGCCGCGCGCGCCGGGGTCCCCGTGGCCGCCGGGATCTCGACCTCCTTCGGGTGCCCCTTCGAGGGCGACGTCCCGGTCGACCGGCTGGAGACGGTGGTCGGCCGCCTGGTGGACATGGGCGCCCGCTCCATCGGCCTCGCCGACACGACGGGCATGGCCAACCCCCGCCAGGTCGCGAGCGTCCTCGAGCGGCTGCTGCCGCGCCTCCCGGGGGTGGAGTGGACGCTGCACACCCACGACACCCGGGCGATGGCGATCCCGAACATCCTGGCGGCCATGGAGTGCGGGGTGACGCACTTCGACGCCTCCATCGGCGGCCTCGGCGGCTGCCCGTTCGCGCCGGGGGCCTCCGGCAACGTCTGCACCGAGGACCTGGTCCACGCCCTCCACGCGATGGGCATCGCCACGGGCATCGACCTGGACCGGCTGGTGGCGGTCTCGCGGCGGGTCGAGCAGGCCGTGGGCCGGACGCTGCCCGGGCAGGTCATGAAGGCGGGGCCCTGGAGCCGCCGGTACCCGGCTCCCGACCACGTCGCCGCGCGTCTGGCCGCCGCGACCGGGTCGTGAGCCGCCCCGCCCGACGGCGAGCCCGCGGAGGGCCGAGGACCGGGCGGGCGCAGCGCATGCTCCGCCTGATGGACCGTGCCACGACGCTCTGGCACATCCCCGTGGTCGGCCGGGCCAAGGGGCGCGTGATCCGCCGCCTCATCGAGCGTCACCGTCCCACGCGGGCGATCGAGATCGGCTCGCTCCTGGGCTACTCGGCCATCCTCATCGCCGGCAGCCTGCCGCCCGCGGGGCGGCTCACGTGCCTCGAGGTCAACGAGTACCTGGCCCGGTTCGTCAAGGCGAACCTCGAGGAGGCGGGGCTCGGCCGGCGCGTGCGCGTCGTCGCGGGCGACGCCCTGCGCGCGCTGCCGCTGTTGCCGGGGCGCTTCGACTTCGCGCTGATCGACGCGCGCAAGGAGGACTACCTCGACTACCTGCGCGCGCTCGAGCCGAAGCTCGCCCCGGGCGCGGTCGTCGTCGCCGACAACACCGGCGTCTTCCGCCGGGACGTGGCGCCCTACCTCGATCACGTGCGGACGAGCGGGCGCTACCGCTCGCGGGAGGTCGACCTGGGCGACGACGCCATGGAGATCAGCCTCCTGGAGGGCGGCCGCCGCTGACGGAACGCGCGCCTTCCCGCCTACGACGGGCAGCGCGCTACACTGACGGCATGCGGCTCGCGACCTACCTCAGCCCCGGGGTCGACCTCGCGGCCGGCGTGGACCTGGCGCGGCGCGCCGAGGCCCTCGGCTACGAGAGCGTCTGGGTGACGCACGGCCTCGGCCGCGACTCCTTCCTCGTGCTGGCCGCCTATGCCGCCGCCACCTCGCGCATCGGCCTCGGCAACGGGGTGGTCCCCATCTATCCGCGCCATCCCGTCGCGATGGCGCAGGCGGCGCTCACGCTGGCCGAGCTGAGCGACGGGCGGTTCACGCTGGGGATCGGGGTGAGCCATCGCCCGTCGATGGAGGCCATGCTGGGGCTGGCGCTCGTCGAGCCGCTCGCCGTCATGCGGGAGTACGTCGCCGTGCTCCGAGGCGCCCTCGGCGGCGGCGCCGCGTTCGAGGGCAAGCACTTCCGCGTCCATGGCGGGCTCGCCCTGCCGCGCCGTCCACCGGCGCCCCGCATCGTCCTCGCCGCGCTCGGCCCGCGGATGTGCGAGCTCGCCGGCGAGATCGCCGACGGGGCGGTGCTCTGGCTCTGCCCGCCCGCGTACGTGCGCGAGGTGGCCGTGCCCGCCATCGCGCGCGGGCGGCGTCGCGCCGGCCGGACGCTCGACGGCTTCGAGATCCTCTGCGCCGTCCCGCTCGCGGTGACCGACGACCGCGGCGGCGCCCTCGCCGCTTTCCAGGCCGAGCTGGCCCGCTACCTCGCGCTTCCGTTCTATCGCCGGATGCTCGACGGGGCGGGGTACGGGGACGCGCTGGCGGCCTTCGACCGCGAGGGAGTCGTGCCGCCCGCGCTGGGCACCGCGCTCGCCGGCCTCGGAGAGGCCGCCACCGGCCGGGCCTTCGTGGACGCCTATCGCACCGCCGGGGTCACGCTCCCGGCCGTGCGGCCGATCACGTTCCCGGACGCCCCCTGGTACCGGCGCACCCTCGAGGAGGCCGCGGCATGGTGAGAGGGGCCCTGCTCGGGGTGGCCGCCGCCGCCCTCCTCCTCGCCTGCGCGGCCGATCGGTCCCGCACGTTGCCCGCGGACCGCAGCGCGCCGGTCGTCTACGTCGCGCTCGGCGACAGCACGGTCGAGGGCATCGGGGCCTCCGGGCCGGAGTCCAACTACGTCTCGCGGATCCACGCGCGGCTGCGGCGCCTCTACCCGCGAGCCTCGGTCGTCAACCTGGGCGACAGTGGAGCGACCTCGGCCCAGGTCGTGAGCCGCCAGCTGGAGCGGGCGGTCCTGCTGCGGCCCGATCTCGTCACGCTGTCGGTGGGGCCCAACGACATCACCGGCCGCATCTCCGTCGACACGTTCGAGAAGAACCTCGACACGATCTTCGGCCGTCTGGTCGCCGAGACACGGGCCGTCGTCGTCGCCAACCTCCTGCCCGACCTCGCCGTCACGCCCCGTTTCCGGCGCGGGAGCGTGCGGGAGCTGGTCGGGCAGCAGACGGTCACGTTCAACGAGGCCGTCGGCCGGGCCGCCCGGCGGCACGGCGTGGAGGTGGTCGACCTGTACAAGCCGAGCCGCGCCGAGGTACCCGGGCGGCCGGACATGATCGCCCTCGACGGCTACCATCCGTCCGACGTCGGGTATGCCCGCTGGGCCGAGCTGGTCTGGGCGGGCGTCGAGCGGCGGATCGTGGCACGCTGAATACGCCCGGCGCGGCCGGCGTCGAAGACGTGTCGCGCCCGGGCGCGAACGTCCCGTCCCGGAGGTGCTCCATGCGGATCACGGTGCTGGTCGCCCTCGCCGTCCTGGTGCTCGGCCCCCTCGGGGCCGAGGCGGGCGGCCGGTTCAAGGGGGGCGCCGGGGTGCGTCGGGACTTCCACGGCACCAAGGCACGCAGCCACACGGACTTCCACGGCCTGTCCGCCCATGATCGGTCCAGGTTCCACGGTCACGTCCCGAAGCGTTCCGGTCCCGCGCCGTTCGTCGGCCGCCAGCACGTCCACCCCGGCCACGGACACGGCGACCGGCGCCATGGTGTCTCCGGATTCCCGGGCCACCGGCACCACCACGGGCACAAGGTCCTCGTGGTACCCGCCCCGATCTTCGTGACGCCCTCGCGGTGCTGGACGCCCGGCTACTGGAGCTCCCAGTGGGTGC
>JAICGY010000355.1 GCA_025922915.1 Candidatus Methylomirabilota bacterium
CCCAACGTGCGCATCATGGAGATCGACGTCGACGACGTGCCGTGGAAGGCCTCGCTCGTCACGCGCCCGCCCGTGGTCCGCGACGGCCACATCTGGCTCGGCGACGCGCCCGGCTGGGGTGCCGACATCGACGAGCGCGTCCTGCGCGAGCACCCGTGGCCGCGTCCGGGCGACGCGGGCGCCCCGCTCTTCTACGGCATGGACCCGGGCCAGATGACCGCCCGGCCGCGGTGACCGCGGAGGAGGGAGGCCCCGCTCAGACGACCTGAGCCAGGCTCGCGGCGGCGCGGCGCTCCAGGGCCCGCGCGCCCTGGCGTCGTGCGATCTCGAGCGCGGTCCGGAAGCAGGCCTCCGGCGGGCGGGCCGGGTCCGCGGGGGCGACCGCATCGCGCCCTGCCCGGCGCAGCTCGCCTTCCAGGCGGTGCAGCTCCGCCTCGTAGAAGCGCTCGCCGGTGCGCGCGGCGAGGACCAGCGCCTCGGTGACGACGCCGAGCGCCGCCCCGAGCTCCCCCACCCGGATCAGTCCCTCGGCGAGCGTGGCGAGCAGGAACGTCTGGAGCTGGTACGACCCCGAGCCCTGGGCGCTGGCGATCGCCTGACGCATCTCGGCGATCCCGTCCTCGGCTCGCCCCGTCTCCGCCAGCGACCACCCGTGGATCGTCGACGCCCATGCCAGCATCAGGCCCACCCCCTGCTCGCGCGACAGCGCCATCGCGCGCTCGGCATGGGTCCGGGCGGCCTCGGCATCGCCCCGGAAGCGATGCAGGTGCGCGGCGAAGACGAAGGCGAGGGCCTCCGTGAACGGGTGGCGGAGCCGGGCCGCCAGCGCGATGGCGTCGCCGCTCATGCCGATGGCCTCCTCGGAGTTCCCGAGCAGCTCGAGCGTCCAAGCACCGACGACGCGCGCGCACACGCCGGCGTCGTGGTTGCCGTAGACGGTCGCCATCGCGGCGTGCGCATCGGGCTCGTAGAGGGCGATCCCGCGGCGCGCGTGCTCCAGCGCCTGCGCGGGCACGCCCTGCACGAGCCGCGTGGGCCAGAGCGCGTGGTGCGCCTGGAGCACGAGAGCCGGATCGCCCGCGCGCGTGGCCTGCGCGTGGAGACGCTCGCCCAGCGCCTCCGCCGCCGCGAGCTCGCTCCGCCCCCAGCGGAAGAGCCAGAGGCCCCAGACCGCGGGGAAGAGCTGCGGCGTGTCGCCCAGCCGCTGGCAGAGGGCCTGGGCCCGCGCGTACGGCTCCTCGACCTCGGGGGTGCCCCAGCCGCCCGTCGCCATGAACGACGCGCCCAGCCCGATCTGGAGCGCCACCTCCTGCTGGATCGACTCCTCGTCCTCGGGGAGCGTGCGCAGCAGGTCGAGGGCCCGCGTGAGGTGCCCACGCGCCTCGCGGGGCGCGCCGCGCCGCCACCGTGGCCGCGCGCTGCAGGTGCCGCACGGCGCTGCGCGCGTCGTGCCCGCGCTCGAAGTGGGCCGCGAGCTCCACGGCGATCTCGTCCGCCCGCTCGCCGAAGGCGGCCGCCTGGCGCTCGGCGATCCGCCGGTGGACCTCGACGCGGCGGCCCGCCGGCACCTGCTCGTACACGACCTGCTGGTGCAGCCAGTGGCGGAACCCGTACCGCCCCGCCACCGTCCCGTCGGGCCAGGCGTCGGTGCCGCGGGCGACGAGGAACGACTCGCGCCGGGCCAGGGCCGCGCACGTCGCCTCGACGTCGGCCACCTCGGCGGCGGCGGCGCCGGCGGCGACGACGGCGGCCGAGAACTCCAGGCCGGAAACGCTGGCGACCTCCAGCACCCGCCGGTCCCCGCCCTCGAGCCGGCCGAGCTGCAGCGCGATCACGCCGCGCACGTCCTCGGGGATCGCGACCTCCACCGCCCCCAGGCGCTCGGTCACGAACCAGCGCTCGGCGCGCTCGACGAGAGCGCCGCGGCCGATCAGGTCCTGCACCGCGCTCGCCATGAAGAGCGGGTTGCCCTCCGTCCGGCGATGGATCAGCCCGGCGAGCGCCGTGCGCTCGGCGGCCTGGTCCCCGGCGGGCCCGAAGCGGCGCAGCAGGTACTGTCGCACCGCCGCTTCGTCGAGAAGATCGAGCGCGACCTCACGACAGCGACCGTGCAGGAGCAGCTCGTCCCGGACGCCCGGCAGCGGGGGCCGGCCGCCCATCACGTCGGCGGGCCGGTAGGTGCCGAGCACGAGGAGCCGGGCGGCCCCGGGCCGCCGCGCCACGTAGGCGAGCCAGTCGAGCGTGGAGGCGTCGCTCCAGTGCAGGTCCTCGAGCCAGAGAGCGATCGGCGTCTGCGCCGTCAGCGTCTCGACCGCCTCGGCCAGCTCGCGCAGCATCCGCTCCCGCATGGCGCCCGCCGTCGTCCGCTGGAGCGTCCGCAGCTCGGAGGCGCCGACCAGCGACGGCATCTGCGCCAGCCACGTCGGCGCGTGGCGCCGGAGGACGGCAACGACGGCGCTCCCCGCTTCGCGCCCCAGGCGCGTGAAGGCCTCGAGCAGCGGCAGGTAGGCCTCGCCCGCCCCGTAGTGCTCGATGCAGCGACCGGGGGCGACGAGCAGCCGGTCGCCGGCGGCGCCGGCCAGGAAGGTCTCCACCGTCGTCGTCTTGCCGATGCCCGCCTCGCCCGAGACGAGGACGACCTGGCGCTCGCCGCGCCGGGCGCGATCCAGGCACGCGCGCAGCTCCGCCAGCGCGCGCTCGCGGCCCACGACGTGATCGGGCCCCCGGAAGCCCGCGCCCACCGCCGGCGGGTCCGGCACCGGCGCGATGAACCGGTAACCCCGCCGGTGGACGGTCTCGATGTAGCGCGGGCGCCGGGCGTCGTCGCCCAGCGCGTCCCGGACCTCCTGGATGCAGGAGGTGAGCGCCGTGTCGCTCACCGCCACGCCGGGCCAGACGGCCGCGAAGAGGTCGTCCTTGCTCACGAGCGCCCCGGGCCGGCCGACCAGGGCGGCCAGCACCGCCGCCGCCTTCGGCGTCAGCCGGACCTCCCGCGCGCCCCGCCGGAGGGCGCCGCTCGACGGCTGGAACGTGTAGCGGCCGAAGCTGACCGACCGATCCCCTGGCAGTTCCCCCATCCCGCTCTTCCCGAAGAAATCCCAGATCTCTCCCGCGACTTCGCGACCGCCGAGGCTCTATGACATGGCACATCGCGCGCGTGCCGCGCAAGCGGGACGCGAGAGGAGGATGCTCATGTGCGACGTCGCCGTCCACTACGGGCGCGGAGGGCTCGGCGAGGCGATCCTCGAGGCGCTGCGGGCGGCCGGCAAGGATCCCGATGCGCTGACGCGGGAGGACCTGGCGCCGGTGGACCAGTTCCACACGGGCGGACGGGACGCCACGCTCGAGCTGGCGCGCCGGGCCGGCATCGTGCAGGACGCCACCGTGCTGGACGTCGGCGGCGGCCTGGGTGGGGCCGCCCGCCTCCTGGCCGCCGAGCTGGGCTGCCGGGTGACGGTGCTCGATCTCACCGAGGAGTACTGCCGCGTGGGCGCCGACCTCACCCGACGGACCGGGCTCGAAGCCCGGGTCGGCTTCCGGCACGGCGACGCGCTGGCCATGCCGTTCGCGGCGGGCGCGTTCGACGTCGTCTGGACGCAGCACTCCTCGATGAACGTGGCCGACAAGGCCGCGCTCTACGGCGAGTGCCGGCGCGTGCTGCGCCCGGGCGGCACGCTCGCCATGCACGAGATCACGGGGGGGACGGGCACGCCCGTGCACTTCCCCGTGCCGTGGGCGCGCGATCCGGCGATCAGCCACCTGGTGCCGGTTGCGGCCCTGCGCGCGTTGCTCGGCGATCTCGGGTTCCGCGAGCGCGTGTGGGAGGACCAGTCGGCCCAGGCGCTGGCCTGGTTCCGCCAGCGCCTGGCGGCCGGCCCCGCGGGGCCGCTCGGGCTGCACCTCCTGCTCGGTCGGGACTTCGCAACCATGCTCGGCACCCTGGCCCGCAACCTCGACGAGGGGCGGGTCCGCGTCGTGATGGGGGTGTGCGAGCGCGCCTGACCCGGCCCCGCGACCGTGCTTCGCCCGGCGCGCCGGCCTCCGCTACACTCGACCCGACG
>JAICGY010000356.1 GCA_025922915.1 Candidatus Methylomirabilota bacterium
ACACGACGGCGGTGGCTGGGCCGCGCCGCGGGGGGGTGGGGCCGCGCCATGGGCCTGTGGAGCCGCGCGGGGGGGCGGTGGTGCGGGGTGGGGGGGCGGTGGCGCCGCACGGTGGGGCGGTGGCGCCGCACGGTGAGCGGGAATCGGGGGGCGCCGGCGATTTTCGAGGCGCGGCGCCCCCCGAGGGCTGGGAGCAGGGACGGCGGTCAGCCTCACTTCTTGGCGAGGAAGGCGGGAAGGGTGACCTTGCCGTTCTTGATCTGGACGACGAAGATCGAGGGCTTGCTCTGGCCGCTCTCCTTGCCGGCGGGGCCGTCCTTCTCGAACTTGACGGGGCCGTTGACGCCGGTGAAGGAGACCTTCCAGAGGGCGTCGCGGATGGCCTTGGGCTCGTCCTTGCCGGCGAGCTTGATCGCCTCGGCGATCGTCGCGATGCCGTCGTGGCCCCGGAAGCCCTCGGTGAGCCCCTCGAAGGGGTGGCCGCGCTTGTTCCACTCGTCCACGAAGGCCTTGGCCAGCTTGCCGTCGGGCATCGCCTCCGGGAACCAGGGCATGAAGAACAGGATGTGGTAGGTCCCCTCGGCGGCCGCGCCCGCCTGCTTGATCAGCTGGCTGGGCGAGGACGACCCGCCCGTCGTGATGACCTTGCGCTGCAGGCGCTGCTCCTGTGCCTGCTTGAGGACGAGGGTGATCTGCTCGACCGCGGTGGTGAGGAAGAGCGTGTCGCCGCCGGTCCCCTTGATCTTCGTGATCTGCGCGTTCATGTCGGTGGCGGCCTGGTCCATGAACTCGGTCACGCCGACGGTCGCGCCCTGCTTCTTGAGGATCTCGCCGAAGGCGCCGACGGCGCCCCGGCCCCAGTCGGTGTTGACGGCGAGGAAGTCGGCCTTCTTGATGGCCAGGTCGTCCACGTACTGCGCGAGGCCCAGGGCCTCCATCTCGCTGGGCGGGCTGATGCGGAAGATCCACGGGTTGCCCCGCCGGGTGATGGATGCGGCGCTCGAGGTCTCCACGACCATCGGCACGCCGTACTCCTCCAGCTTGGGCATGGCGGCCAGGGTCATCGACGAGCCCCAGGCGCCCATGATCGCCGGCACCTTGTCGCGGACGATCAGCTTCTCGGCCGCGCTCGCGGCCTCCTTCGGGTCGGACTTGTTGTCCTCGATGATCAGCTCGACCTTGCGGCCGCCGATCCCGCCCCGGGCGTTGATCCAGTCGCGGGCGATCTCGGCGCCCATGCGGACGTAGTTGCCGGACGCGGCCACCGGTCCCGAGAGGGGCTGGATCACCCCGATCTTGATGGGACTCTGGGCGAGCGTGGCCGGCACCGTGAGGGCGCCGACGGCGAGGACGAGGAGGGCGACGAGCAGCCAGCGCTTCAGCATGGGCATGACCTCCGTGGCGGAATACGTGCACTCCCCGGCGAGCGACGCGGTTGGCCAGGATCATAACAGGCGAGGCCAGCGGCGCGGCCACGGGGCGTCGCCCGGCCCGATCGGCTCCGCCAGAGCCCCAGGCAAGCCGTTTGCACTTCCGTCAAGAGGGGAAGGGAGGGAATCGATGGCACGGGTCAAGACCTACAAGGAGCAGGCGTTCGATCAGCTCCGCGGCCTGGACGGGATCTCCGACGCCCAGATCGCCGAGCACCTGACGCTCTACGCCGGCTACGTCAAGCAGGTGAACGCGCTGAACCAGCAGCTCGCCGAGCGCCTGGCCCAGGGCAAGGCCTCCGGCAAGGACCCGGAGTTCGCGGAGCTGACCCGACGGCTCGGGTTCGAGTACAACGGGATGATCCTGCACGAGTACTACTTCTCGAACCTCCGGAAGGCGGCCGACCCATCGCCCGGGCGCCACTCCGGCCTGGCCCAGGCGCTCTCCGACGCGTTCGGATCGGTCGAGGCGTGGCAGACGGACTTCCAGGCAATGGGCGAGATGCGGGGGATCGGCTGGGTCATCCTCTTCCAGGATCCGGCGACCGACCGCCTCACCAACCACTGGGTCACGCTCCACCAGGACGGCGTTCCGGCCGGCTTCAAGCCGCTGCTGGTCATGGACGTGTGGGAGCACGCGTTCATGCGAGATTACAAGGCCACCGAGAAGATGAAGTACGTGGACGCGTTCTTCCGGAACATCGACTGGTCGATGGTGGAGCGGCGGCTGCGCGAGGAGGCCGCGGTGCGCCCGGCGGCGGCGTGAAGCTCCGCGGCGCCGTCGGCCTGACGCTGGCCGTCGTCCTGACGTCCGGGTGCGCGCTGAGCGGGCGCAGCCTGGGGCGCTTCGTCGACGACAAGGCCATCACCGGGGCGGTCAAGCTCCGGCTGGCGGCGCAGGAGGCGGCGCACCTCACCCGCGTCAACGTCGACACCTTCGACGGCGTCGTCTACCTGACCGGCGAGGTCGACACGTACACGCAGAAGTCGGACGCCGCCATCGTGGCGTGGCGGGTGAACGGTGTCCGCCAGCTGATCAACGACCTGCAGGTGCGGGAGGCGCCGGCGGCCTCGGTCTCGGCGAGCCCCCGCCCGCGCCACCCCCTGCAGGACCGGCTGCACGGCCTGGCCCGCGTCGAGCCCCTCGGGGCCACGGGCCCGGCCCTGGCCTACGACGGGGCGGGCCAGGTGGTCGCCACCGTCCACTCCGTGACCGCGCAGCAGCTCATCGAGCGGGGTATCCAGGGGCTCGCGGCCGCGGACGGGCGCCCGATCGAGCACGTCTCGATCGATCCGGTGCCGAGCCAGATCGATCGACCGGTGCCGCACTTCCACGTCATCCTCTGGCACGTCAGCCTCTCGCGCGCTGCCGCGCTGTGGTAGCGCACCTATACTGGCGGCATGACGCGCCGCCGGCTTCGATGGCTCGCGCTCGCCGCCCTGCTGGCGATGCCGGCGGCGGCGGGGGGCGCCGACCGTCGGCCGCCCGAGGAGGCGCGCGCCCGGATGGAGCACCACCTGCGGGAGGCCGAGGGCCTCATGCGGCACTTCGAGACCATCCTGGCCGGCGACTGCGTGCGCTTCGACTCCGCGGAGGACTGGACGGCGTACCTCGACGCCGAGCTGGACCGCATGGTGCTCCTCCTCGCCCACCT
Organism: Candidatus Methylomirabilota bacterium; assembly: GCA_025922915.1. Lineage (GTDB taxonomy): Bacteria > Methylomirabilota > Methylomirabilia > Rokubacteriales > CSP1-6 > JAICGY01. Next base: position 3,086 of record JAICGY010000356.1, read on the forward strand.
GGAGCAGGCCTGGTTCGAGGCCAAGCAGACGGCCGACGACGAGGTCCGGCGGGCGGCGAAGGCGCCCCGGCGCCGGCGCGAGGACGCCCGGGCGCTGGTCGAGAAGCTCGACGCCTGCGCCGCGCAGCACCAGGCGGCGTTCTCGCCGATGACCCTCTGGGAGCGCATCGAGGGCCAGCTGGCGGACCGCCGGGCGGCGATCGCGCTGCCCGAGTAGCGCCCGGCGACGTCTGGACGGCCGCCGCGACGTGGGGTAAGGTCCCCGCCATGGCCGACACGACGAGGTCCCCGTTCTCGCTCGAGGGCAAGACCGCCATCGTCACCGGCGGCGGCACCGGCATCGGCAAGTCGATCGTGGTGGAGTTCGCCCGCGCCGGCGCCGACGTCGCGCTGTGCAGCCGCAAGCAGGAGCACCTCGACCCGGTCGCCAAGGAGATCCGCGACCTGGGCCGGCGCGCGTTCGCGATGGCCGTCGACGTGCGCCAGGAGGACCAGGTGAAGGCCATCGTCGAGCGCGTGGCCCAGGAGTGGGGCCGGCTCGACATCATGGTCAACAACGCGGGCGCCTCGTTCCGCTCGAAGCCCGAGGACATCTCCCCGAACGGCTGGAACACCGTGGTCGGCATCAACCTGACCGGCGTGTTCCTCGGGTGCAAGTGGGCCGGCCGGCAGATGATGCAGCAGGGCTCGGGGGGCGTCATCGTGAACATCGCCTCCATCGCCGGGGTCTACGGCTCCACGATGATGTCCCACTACGGCGCGGCCAAGGCCGGCGTCATCATGCTCACGCGGGAGCTCGGCACGGCCTGGGGGCGCAAGGGCATCCGGGTCAACTGCATCGCCCCCGGCCCGGTCGAGACGGAGGGCTACCTGGACGTGCTCAAGCAGGCGGGGCCCGACGGCAAGAAGACCTACGACGCCGTGGCGGCCCGGGTCGGGATGGGGCGCTGGGGGAAGGTGGAGGAGATCGCCTAC
>JAICGY010000357.1 GCA_025922915.1 Candidatus Methylomirabilota bacterium
CGGCATGGCCTGGCTCGAGGAGCCCGTGCCGCCCGACGATCTGCCCGGCTACCGGCGCGTCCGCGCCGGCACTCGCCTGCGTCTCGCCGCCGGCGAGTCACACTTCACGGCGGGCGACCTGCGCGAGCTCGTCGCCGAGGGGCTGCTCGACGTGCTCCAGCCCGACATCGCGCGGGCGGGCGGTTTCACCGGCTGCCGCCGCATCGCCGCGCTCGCCGATGCCTGGAACCTCGCCATCGCCCCGCACACCGGCGCCTCGGGCGCGCTGTGCATCGCCGCCACCCTGCACCTGGCCGCGGCCACACCGCGCTTCCTGGTCTTCGAGCACATGGTCCTCGACAACCCGCTGGCGGCGCTGCTCACGCCCCCGCTCCCCCGGCCCGAGGCCGGCGTCCTGTCCGTCCCCGGGCGCCCCGGGCTGGGATTCGATCTCGACGACGCGGCGCTCGACCGGTTCTGCCGGCGCCGGGTCCTCGTGCCCCGCTGATACGGACCGCCGCGACGCGGCCGGCTACGCCGCGGTGTAGCCGCCGTCCACGGGCAGCGCGACGCCGGTGACGAACGACGCCTCGTCGCTCGCCAGGTACAGGATGGCGGCGGCGACGTCCTCCGGCCGCCCGAACCGGGCGAGCGGGTAACGCCGCAGCGCCGTCTCGCGCCAGGCGGGATCGCTGAGGAGCGCGGCCGTCATGGGCGTCTCGATCACACCGGGGCAGACGCAGTTCACCCGGACCGCCGGCCCCCACTGCACGGCGAGCTGGCGCGTGAGGTTCACGACCCCTCCCTTGGACGCGGCGTAAGCGGGCGAGAGCGAGCCGCCGACCACCCCGTAGATGGACGCGATGTTCGTGATCGTCCCCCCGCCGGCATCGATCAGGGCCGCCCGCGCCGCCCGCGCCATCAGGTAGGTGCCGGTGAGGTTGACGTCGAGGAGCCGCTGCCACTCGGCGGGCGGGGGCGCGGCGTCGAGATCGCTGCGCACGCCGGCGGCGTTGACGACCGCCGTCACGCCGCCGAACCGGCCGACGATGGTCTCGACGAGCCGCGCGCACGCCCGCTCGTCGGTGACGTCGGCCGTCAGCGCCAGCCCGTCCACCCCGAGCCCGCGCACCTGCCGGGCCGTGTCCTCGGCGCTGTCGCCGTCGCGATCGACGCACGCCACCCGCGCCCCCTCGGCGGCCAGCCGGAGCGCCGTTGCCCGGCCGATGCCCGATCCCGCCCCCGTGACGAGTGCCACCCTGCCTCGCATTCTCATGACGGCCGAGCGTACTGCACGCCCCCTCGCGCCACCAAGCGGCCAGCGCGGCCACGCGGGCGGGCCGTTGCTTGACGGTGTCGCGCCCAGGGCATAGGGTCTGTGAGCCGGGCTGCCGCCGGGCGGGAGGAGAGCCGATGGACTTCGAGTACTCACCGAAGACCAAGATGTACCTCGAGCAGCTGAGCGACTTCATGAACAAGCACATCTACCCGAACGAGCAGACGTTCGTCGATCAGCTCAGCTCCGGCCCGACGCGCTGGCAGGTCCCGCCGATCATGGAGGAGCTCAAGGCCAAGGCGCGCGAGCGCGGGCTGTGGAACCTCTTCCTGCCCGAGAGCGAGCTGGGGGCCGGTCTCACCAATGCCGAGTACGCCCCCCTCTGCGAGGTCATGGGCCGCTCGCCGATCGCCCCCGAGGCCTTCAACTGCGCCGCCCCCGACACCGGCAACATGGAGGTGCTCGTCCGCTACGGCACCCCCGAGCAGAAGAAGCAGTGGCTCCAGCCGCTGCTCGAGGGCAAGATCCGCTCGGCCTTCGCGATGACGGAGCCGAAGGTCGCCTCCTCCGACGCCACGAACATCGAGTCGTCGATCATCCGCGACGGCGACCACTACGTCGTCAACGGCCACAAGTGGTGGACCTCCGGCATCGGCGACCCGCGCTGCAAGGTCCTGATCTTCATGGGCAAGACGGACGCGCGGAACCCGGACCGGTACAAGCAGCAGTCCATGATCCTGGTGCCGCGGGACACGCCGGGCATCACGGTCGTGCGGATGCTGACGGTGTTCGGCTACGACGACGCTCCCCACGGCCACGGCGAGGTGCTCTTCGAGAACGTCCGCGTGCCCGCCTCGAACATGCTGCTGGGCGAGGGCCGCGGCTTCGAGATCGCGCAGGGCCGGCTGGGGCCGGGGCGCATCCACCACTGCATGCGCCAGATCGGCGTGGCGGAGCGGGCGCTGGAGCTCATGTGCAAGCGCGCCAACGAGCGCGTGGCCTTCGGCAAGCGGCTGGCCGAGAACGACATCACGCTGGAGCGGATCGCCCAGTCGCGCATCGAGATCGACCAGGCCCGGCTCCTGGTCCTCAACGCCGCCTCCCTGATGGACACCGTCGGCAACAAGGCGGCCAAGCAGGCGATCGCGGAGATCAAGGTCGCGGTGCCGAACATGACGCTGCGCGTGCTCGACCGCGCCATGCAGCTGCACGGCGGCGGCGGCGTCAGCCAGGCCTTCCCGCTGGCGTTCTGGTGGGCCCACTCGCGCACGCTCCGCTTCGCCGACGGCCCGGACGAGGTGCACCGCCGCCAGATCGGCCGGCTCGAGCTGCGCAAGCACAGCTAGCGCGCGGAGGACGGAGAGCCATGCCACGACTGACCGGCGGTGAGGCCCTCGCCAAGCAGCTGTACCGGGAAGGGGTGCGGGTCGTCTTCGGGCTGCCCGGCGTGCAGCTCTACGGCGCCATGGCGGGGCTGCGTGACGAGAAGGACATGCGCTTCGTCACCACCCGCCACGAGCAGGCCACCTCGTACATGGCGGACGGCTACGCCCGCGCCGGCGGCGGCATCGGCGTCTGCCTGGTCGTCCCGGGCCCCGGCGTGCTCAACGCCGCCGCCGGCCTGAGCACGGCCTACTCGGCCTCGTCGCCGGTCCTCATGCTCGCCGGTCAGGTGCCGAAGCGCTACCTCGGCAAGAACGTCGGCGTCCTCCACGAGATCGACGACCAGCTCGACGCGGTCAAGCCGGTGACGAAGTGGCGGCGCCGCGTGCTGGAGGTGGTCGACATCCCCGCCGCCGTGCAGGAGGCGGTGCGCCAGCTCCGCACGGGCCGGCCGCGGCCCGTCCACCTCGAGATCCCGCCCGACACGCTCGAGGAGGAGGCGGACGTCGAGCTGCGGCCGCCGCTGACCATCGCCCGGGAGGCGGCGCCCGCGGCGGACATCGACCGTGCGGCGCGGACCCTGCTCGCCGCCGAGCGTCCCCTCGTCTACGCGGGCGGCGGCGTCCACGCGTCGGGCGCTCACGAGGCGGTCGCCGCCGTCGCCGAGTACCTGCAGGCCGGCGTCGTGCAGTCGGCCGAGGGCAAGGGCGCGGTGACCGACGAGAGCGACCTCTCGCTCGGGGCGGCCCTCTGGCCCCAGAGCCCGCTGCGCCAGTACATGGATGCCGCCGACGTGGTCCTGGTCGTGGGCTCGCGGTGCGCGCTGGCGGCCTTCCAGCCCGGCCAGCAGGTGATCCAGATCGACGTGGACGCCGAGGAGATCGGCCGCAACCATCCGACGACGACCGGTCTCGTGGGCGACGCGCGGCTCACGCTGGAGCAGCTGCTCGAGCGGCTGCGGGCGGAGGCGCCGCCCCGGACCTCGCGCAAGACCGAGCGCCAGCAGCTCCGCGAGGCGCTCGCCGCGCTCGACACCCAGGAGCCGAACTCCCCGATCCTCCGGGCCCTCCGGGCCGGCGTGCCGGAGGACGCGATCGTCGTCGCCGGCATGACCCAGATCGGCTACTACTCGCGGCCCTTCTGGCCCGTGTACCGGCCCCGCACCTACCTCACGTCGTCGTACTCGGGAAACCTGGGCTTCGAGTACCCCACCGCGCTCGGCGCGAAGATCGCGCGCCCGGACCGGGCGGTCGTCGCGATCTGCGGCGACGGCGGGTTCATGTACAACGTCCAGGAGCTGTCGACGGCCGCGCGCGAGGGCATCAACGTGGTGGCGGTCGTCTTCAACGACGAGGCGTTCGGCAACGTCGCCCGCGACCTCGACGAGAGCTGGGGCGGCAGCCACGGGGCCGCCCTCCAGAA
>JAICGY010000358.1 GCA_025922915.1 Candidatus Methylomirabilota bacterium
CGGCCGGGCGTTACACCGGCGACTATCCGCGCCGAGGTCGCGAGGGCCGCACCATCCTCGCCCTTGATCGGCGGGCCTGCTCGACGCGGCTTCACCCGGAAACCTTACGGTCCTCCACGGCGGGCAATGCGATAGTACTCCCCATGACGCGCCCGGTCCCGCCGCGCGCGCGCCGCGCGCCGTGGGTTCGCGCGGGGCTGGCGATGGTGGCTGTCCTGACGCTCGCGCTGGCGGGCCTGCGGCCCGTCGCGGCCCAGGAGCCGGCGGCCGAGCTGAGCGATGTCCTCGTCGTGCCCCGCGCCGGCGCCGTCGAGGTCTGGGTGCGTCTCTCGGCGCCGGCCACCTTCGCCACCCTCGAGGTCGAGCGGCCGTGGCGCCTCGTGCTGGACTTCGCGGCCACGCGGTACCGCTGGCGTGGGGGACCGCTCGCGCCGGCGCAGGAGCCCCTCCGCGCCATCCGGGGCAGCCAGTTCACGAAGGACGTCGCTCGCCTGGTGGTCGAGCTGAGCGCGAAGACGACCTACACCATCGACCAGGACCGCGAAGGCCTGCGGATCGTCTTCCCGGCGAGGTGACCGTTCTCGCGCCGGGTATCCTAACCGGCGCGACCCATGCTCTTTCCGACCGGCCTCCGCGCGCTGAACCATCGCGACTTCCGCCGCTTCTTCCTGGCCCAGCTCGTCGCCCTCGTCGGAACGTGGATGCAGACGGTCGCCCAGTCGTGGCTCGTCCTCTCCCTCACCGACTCGCCGCTGCTCCTCGGGCTCATCGGGACCCTGCAGTTCGCCCCCATCCTGCTCTTCTCGCTCTTCGCCGGCGCGGTCGCCGACCGCCTGCCCCGACGGCGGCTGCTCCTCGCCACCCAGCTCGCGCTGGCCGCGCAGGCCCTCGCCCTCGCCGCCCTCGTGGCCAGCGGGCACGTGCGCTACTGGCACGTCGGCTGCCTGGCGACGCTCGTCGGCCTCGCGAACGCCATCGACATGCCGACCCGGCAATCGCTCGTGGCGGACATGGTGGGCAAGGGGGATCTCGTGAACGCCGTCGCCCTCAACTCGGCCGCCTTCAACGCCGCCCGGATCGTCGGGCCGGCGATCGCCGGCGTGCTGATCGCGCGAGCGGGCGTCGTGCCGGCGTTCGTCGTGAACGCGGGCGGCTTCCTCGTCGTCGTGGCAACGCTCGCCACGATGCGCTTCGAGGGGCGCCCGGCGGTGCGTCGCGGGACGGGGGTGCTCGAGGAGGTGGCGGAGGGACTGCGCCACGCCGCCCGGACGCCGGCGATCCGGCTCGTCCTCGGCCTCCTCTTCGTGGTCAGCATCTGCGTCTTCAACTTCACGGTGTACGTGCCCCTGCTCGCCCGCAACGTGCTCGGGCTGGGCGCCGAGGGCTTCGGCTTCCTCATGGCCGCGCTCGGCGTCGGCGCCGTCTGCGGGGCGCTCGCCCTCGCCGTGCGGGGGCCGGGCCTGCCGTCGTTCCGGGGCATGATGCTGGCCGCGGCGGCGGCACTCGCCGGGCTGCTCGGCCTCGCGGCGGCCCGCAGCGTGTCGGTCGCCGCCCTGCTCCTCTTCTGGACCGGCTTCTTCGGGATCACGCTCGTCGCCAGCTGCAACACCTGGCTGCAGCTCGCCGCCCCGGACGAGCTGCGCGGCCGCATGATGAGCCTGTACTCGCTGGTCTGGGGGGGCGTGTTCCCGATCGGGGCCTTCAGCGTGGGCGCGATCTCCGAGGCCTGGGGGGTGTCGGTGGCGTTCCTGTTCTCGGGATCGTTCGGCCTGGTCGGGCTCGGCGCCCTGGCACTCTGGTGGCGCGGGCGTCAGCGCGTGCCGCGGGCCGGCGGGCCGGGGATCAGCAGTTCAGGTACTTCGGGCTGACGAGCGGCTTCTCGGCGCCGTCCTCGCTCCACGTCCGGCGGCGGAGGCCGGCGAGGTCACGCCCGTAGACGTGGATCTCGACCGTGTCGCGGTCGGAGGCGTTGCGCATCCGGTGGACCTCGTCGCCCGGCACCAGGCAGGACACGGCGCCGGGGCCGTGGCGCATCACCCGGGTCACTTCCAGGGCGGCGCGGCCCGCCCCCTGCTCGGGCACGCGGTAGCGCGTCTCCTCGATCTCGTTGGCGACGACGCCGATCACGCCCCACGTCTCGTGGTTGTGAGCGCCCGCGACGTCCCCCGGGCGCCAGATCACGGAGGTGACGTTGAAGCGTGGGGCGCGGTGGAGCATGTACCGGCCGCGCTGGCCGTCCGGCGACCGGCGGTACTCGGCCGGGATGGCGTCCGGATTCTTCACGAGCTCGCCGAGCAGGGGCGCCACCCGCTGCGTGATCGTCTGCTGATCCGTCTCCTCGCGGGTGATGCGGTCCAGGTCGTCGACGAACTGCTGGAACGTGTACGCCATGGCGCGGTTCTCCTCAGGTCTCGATCGGCGTGTCGGGCCGTCCGCCCCATTCTGACCACGAGCCGTCGTAGACGGCAACCTGCCGGTGGCCGAGCCGGTGGAGGGCCAGCGCCAGCACCGAGGCGGTCACGCCGGAGCCGCAGGTCGTGACGACCGGACGCTCGAGGTCGACGCCCGACGCGGCGAAGGCCTGGCGCAGGCCCTCGGGCGGCAGCAAGGTGCCGTCGGGCCGGTAGAGCGTCTCGTAGGGCAGGTTGCGGCTGCGCGGGATGTGGCCTCCGCGCAGCCCGGGGCGCGGCTCCGGCTCCGTCGCGCGGAAGCGCCCGGCGGAGCGGGCGTCCAGCACCTGCTCGTCCCCCGTCGTCAGGTTCGCGCGCATGGCGGCGAGGTCACGCACGAGCGCCGGCTGCCGCCGGGCGGTGAACGCGCGCCGCGGGGGCGTCGCCGGCCCGCGCTCGAGCGGCCGGCCCTCCGCCCGCCACCGCGGCAGCCCGCCGTCGAGCACGGCGACGGCGTCGTGGCCGAAGGCCCGGAACGTCCACCAGACGCGCGCGGCGCTCGCGACGCCGCGGGAATCGTAGACCACCACGCGGTCGCCGTCGCCCACGCCGAGGGCGCCCACGGCGTCCGCGAACTCGCGCTCGCCCGGCAGCATGTGCGGCAGGGACGTCCCGTGGTCCGCGATGCCGTCGATGTCGAAGAAGACCGCGCCCGGGATGTGGGCCTCGAGGAACTCCGCCCGGGGATCGCGCTTCGCCTGCGGCATGTGCCAGGACCCGTCGAGCACGCGCAGATCGGCGTCCCGCAGGTGCTTCGCGAGCCACTCGGTCGTGAGGAGCTCGTCCATGGCGTTGCCCATCACGCCTCCCGGGGTAGCAGCGCGTGGGGGCTCGCGCCCTCGAGGTCGAGGGCCTCCTCCCAGCGCAGGTACGCCTCCATCGCGGCGCGCCCGCGCTCGTAGGGCTTCAGGACGACGTCGTCCGCCTCGTCCAGCAGGCGGACGGGGCCGCGCTCGACCGGGCGGCCGGCCGCCTCCCCGGCGCGCGTGCCGCCCTCGAGCACGCGCGCGCGGTACCCGAGGCCGGCGAGGGTGGCGGCGGCCAGCGTGGAGGCGAGCCCGTCGGCGCACGTCACGAGGACGTCACGGGTGCGGTCGGGCGCCGCCTCGGCGATGCGCCACTCGAGCCGGCTGCGGCAGACCCAGGCCGCCCCGGGGACGTGGCCGCGCGCGTAGACGTCGCTCGTGTCGACGTTCAGGATCAGCGCGTGGTCGCCGACGCGGGCCGGCGCCACCCGCTCCACCGCGGCGCGCGCCGCCGCGAGGCCGGCCGGCTCGGCCGCGGGCCAGCCCTTCTCGATCGCGCCCCCGGCCTGCTCCCACGCCGGCAGACCGCCGGAGAGGACGGCGACGGCGGGGAGGCCCATGCGCTTGAGCCACGCGGCGGTCATGACGGAGCGTCCGCCGCCGTCGCAGACGAGCACGACGGTCGCGGCCCGCACGGCGACGTACTCGTCGGTCGCCTGGACGGCCTGGCCGCCGGGCGCCCACGTGGCGCCCGCGACGTGACCGGCCTCGTACTCCTCGCGGGTCCGGACGTCGAGGACGTAGAGGTTCTCCGCATCGGTGCGCGCCCGGAGCGCCGCCAGCTC
>JAICGY010000359.1 GCA_025922915.1 Candidatus Methylomirabilota bacterium
ACCGGCGCGGCCGCGCCCGCGATCGCGCTCTTTCGCGTCGCCACGTCGGTCGCGTCGAGCACGTGGGCCACGAGCCAGCCGCCGTCGGCAGACCACGCCAGGGCGCAGCCGCCGGCGAGCAGCGCGAGGAATGCCGCGTGCGCGCTCGCCAGCCGGCGCACGTCGAGGTCGCGCCACCCCCGGGCCGCCAGCAGCGCGAGCGCGGGATAGGCCGGCAGGCCGTAGTGCGGCAGGCGCTGCGCGGAGAGGCTCGTCAGCGCCAGGACGGCGACGGCCCAGATCGCCAGGGCCACCCATGGCGTCTCGGCGGGGTCGCGCCACGCCCGCCGCTGCGCGAGCCGCCAGACCACCGTGCCGGCCGGGAGGAACCAGGGGGCGGCGCCGAGGAGCGCCACGGCGAGGAACTCCGCGGCCGAGAGCGGAACGTCCTCGTCCGGGAACGCGCGGGCCCCGGCCACGTTCATGACGTGGTTGTCGACGACGGTGTACCAGACGAAGCCGGGCGTCGCCGCCTCGGCCAGCGCCCACCAGCCGAAGGCCAGGCTCGCGCCGACGATCACTCCCGGCCACGGCAGCCAGGCGCGGACCGGACGGCCGCGCCCGGCGAGCAGGACGGCGGCCGCGATCGCGAGCGGGGGCCCGAGGGCGCCGAGCGGGTCCTTGGCCAGCGCGGCGGCGCCGAAGCCGGCCAGCCCGGCCGCCGTGCGCCGCGGCCGGCCGTCGGCGATGCCCGTCAGCGTCAGGGCGAAGCCCAGGGCGAGGGCGGCCACGAGCAGGGTCTCGGGCCGCACGTACCGGCCGAAGACGAAGAAGCCGGTCGAGGTCAGGAGCGCCAGCCCCGCGAGCAGACCGGGGAGCGGCCCGAGCAGACGGCTGCCCATCCACGCGGTCGCGCCGACCGCCGTCATCGCCGCCAGCGCCGGCACGAGCCGCGCCGCGCCCTCGCTGGGGCCGGCCAGGGCCACGGCCGAGGCGACCAGCGCGTACAGCAGCGGCGGCTTGTCGACGTACGGAACGCCGTTGAGCGTCAGGGCGAACGGGCGCCTGGACCCGAGGAGCTCGCGCGCGATCTCGGCGTGCATCCCTTCCCCGGGATCGTCGAAGGGGGCGGCCCCGAGTCCCGGCAGCAGCAGCATCGCCGCCACGGCGAGGGCGACGGCGACCGCCGCCGCCCCCGCCACCGCGCGCCGCGGGCCGGCGAGCGACGGCGGCAGCGCGCCGGTGACCGGGCTCGGAGGTGTCTGCACGCCCGCTTCAGCTGTTCGAGACCAGGGCCACCCCGGCCACGATGAGCCCGATGCCCGCCCAGCGAGCCGCCGTCACCGGCTCGGCGAGGAGCGACTGTGCCAGCAGCGCGACGACGATGTAGTCGAAGGCGGTCATCGGCAGGACCTTGCTCACGTCGGCCCGGGAGAGGAGCGTCACGTAGAGGAAGAAGAACGAGGCCTGGAGCGCGACGCCGAGCAGGACCCACGGGTTGGTCGCCGCGCGGACGACCATCGCCGTCACCGCCTCGCCGGGCGCCTCCGTCAGGTCGCCGATCGTCTTCATGCCCTTGGACAGCATCACGTGGCCGGTGCCGCCGAGCAGCCCGGCCACCAGGATTAGGAGGAGCGTCTTGATCACAGGGTCTTCGCGAGCTGGTCGAGCAGCGCCTTCTCGACGTCCGTGTCCGTCACCGTGATCGGCTCGTCGTCGTCGACGAAGAGGATCCGCTCGCGCTTGAAAACGCTCCGCTCCACCGTCACCGTGGTGCGGTTCGGCCCGGCCGACTTCAGGTGCAGCCGCAGGCGGTGCCGGACGCCCTTGGCGTAGACGCCGTAGTCCTCGCCGTCGATCTTCCGCGACTCCGTGGTGATGTACCCGATGCTCCGGTCGGCCTTGTCGATGTCCCAGCCCAGGTGCTTCAGCAGCGATTCCGTCGTGGTCCAGACGCGATCCAGGGGCGCGTTGTAGGTCCGCTCCACGGGCCCCGCCGCCTCGGCGGCGACGGCCACGGCGATCGCAGCCACGAGCGCGCACAGCATCCTTCTCATGCTTCCCTCCTCGAGAGTCCTGGGTGTTCGTGCAGCCGGCCGGCGTGCATCCGGTAGACGTGGTCGGCGTCCGGCACCGCCTCCGGGCGGTGGGTGACGATCACGACGGCGGCGCCGGTGCGCGCCCGCGACCGCAGCGCGTCGAGGATCACCCGGCTGTTGGCGTCGTCGAGATTGCCCGTAGGCTCGTCGGCGAGCAAGAGGGGCGGGTCGTTGAGCACCGCCCGGCAGAAGGCCACGCGCTGCTGCTCGCCCCCGGAGAGCTGCGCCGGGTAGTGCTCCTCCCGCTCCCCCACCCCCAGCTCGGCGAGCAGGGCCCGGGCCCGGCCCCGCGCCTCGGGCGCGCGACGCCCGACGTAGCGGGAGGCGAGCAGCACGTTCTCGAGCGCGGTGAGGTCGGGCAGCAGGAGGAACGCCTGGAACACGAAGCCCACGAAGCGGCCGCGCGCCCGGCTCCGGCCCGCTCGCGACAGCGCGCTGACGTGCTCGCCCGCGTAGCGGATCTCGCCGCCGTCGGCATCCTCGAGCAGCCCGAGCACGTTGAGCAGGGTGCTCTTGCCCGAGCCGGAGGCGCCCGTCACCACCGCGAGCCTTCCCGATTCCACCGTCAGGTCCACGCCGTCGAGGATCCGGAGCGCCGTGCCGGAAGGCGCCCGGTAGGCCTTCCGGAGCCCGCGCGCCTCAAGCACCGCGCCGGATGGCCTCCGCGGGCGAGAGGCGCACCACGCGGGCGGTGGCGTAGCCCGCGGCCGCCGCGCCCAGGAGCACCGAGAAGGCCACCGCGCCGGCGAGGAGCCGGGGCGAGAACACGAAGAGCTGCTGACCCGTGCGCGCCGCCCACCCGTCGATCGCCCAGCCCAGCAGCACGGCGATCCCGATGCCGGCCAGACCCCCGGACAGCGTCACCGCGAGGGCCTCGCCGAGCACCTCGCGCCCCAGCTGCAGGTCCGTCGCGCCGAGGGCGCGCTTCACCCCGAAATCGCGCACGCGCTCGAAGACGGCGGCGGCCACGGTGTTGGCGAGGGACAGCCCGCCGATCACGAACGCCAGCACGCCCAGCCCGGCGAGCAGCGCCGAGAAGAAGGCCGTCGAAGAGCGGAGCATCCGGCTCAGCTCGCTCGGAATCTGCGCCTGCACGCCCGGGACGTCGGCCTGGATGCGGCGGGCGACCGCATCGGGATCCGCGCCCTCGGCCCAGCCCACCGCCGCGCCGGTGTTCAGATCGGCGGCCGTCATCGGGACGGCCCCGGACGCGAGCAGCGTGCGCAGCATGCTGTCCTTCGCCACCCACTGCTCGCGCGCATCGGCGATGGGAACGATCACGAACCGGTCGGGCGCCGTCTGCATCCGCTCGAGCACGCCCACGACCTCGTAGGGCTCTCCCTCCAGCATCAGCGTGTCTCCGGGCGCCAGACGACGCGAGGCGGCGAAGGCCGCGCCGACGACGGCGCGCCGCCGGTCCCCCGGGCGCAGGTACCGGCCCTCCGCGACGGGCAGCTCGCGATAGTGCCGGTTCGGGGTCGGCGCCGTGAGGTCGACGCCGAGAACGACCTCCTGCGTGAGCGTCATGAACTGCGACGTCGACGGGTTGAGGGGCAGCATCACCTGCGGCTGCACGCCCGCAACACCGGGCACGGCCGCGATCCGGGCGATGGTCTCGCTCCGCAGCAGGCCCCCCGCGGTGAAGCCCGCGCCCATGCCCATGCCGCGTCCGGCGACCGAGATCTGACCGAGGACGAAGCGGTCGCCTCCCTCGATGAAGCGCACGATCCGCTCCGCCATCGCGCCCAGGGCCACGATCCCGGCCACGCCGATCGCGATGCCCGCGATCGTGAACGCGTACCCGCGCAGGATCCGCCTCATCCCCGCTCGCCTCCGGCCGGCGGGGCCCCAGCCCCGCGACGGCCTCCGGCTCGCACGCCTGTCATCCCCGCTCGCCTCCGGCCGGCGGGGCCCCAGCCCCGCGACGGCCTCCGGCTCGCACGCCTGTCATCCCCGCTCGCC
>JAICGY010000360.1 GCA_025922915.1 Candidatus Methylomirabilota bacterium
AGAACGTAGACCGCGGCATTGACCAGGACCGAGATCGCGTAGAGCACCAGCCCGCACGTGCTCACGCCGAACAGGGTGCCGCTGCCGGGCGGGCACGAGCTGAGGGCCGCCAGGACGGTCGCCGCCGGCAAGAGCAGCAGCTCGAGCGCGCCGGGCACGAGCCCGGCCGCCGCCTGCTGGAACAGCAGCGACATCGGAAGGACGAGGCCGGCCAGCCCGGTGAAGGTGCACCAGCGGCTGACCCAGCGGACCTCGTCGGTGATCGTCGTCACCATCTTTCGCTCCTCACGCTTTCGCATCTCCGTGGCTTCACGGCGTACAGGCCGGTGCAGGGGGCAGGCCAGGACTCCGGCGCCAGGAGAATCGCGTAATTACGCTCCGCCTGGGATGGCGACGGCCACCGAGGGCGGGTCGTCGGGACACGTGGCTGACATTTCTTGGCAGTCGCCCACCGTGGCGTACAATCGGCGCAGCATGTCCGGGTTCGAGGAGGTCAACCACTACTTCCGCAAGGCGGCCCGGATCATGGACCTCTCGCCGCGTGTCGAGCGCATGCTCGTCACGCCCTTCCGCGAGGTGAAGGTCGACGTCTCGATCACCCTCGACAGCGGCGAGCTCGGCACGTTCATCGGCTACCGCGTGCAGCACGACCGCAGCCGGGGTCCCATGAAGGGCGGCCTGCGCTACCACCCGACGGTGGACATGGACGAGGCGCTGGGCCTGGCCTCGCTGATGACCTGGAAGACCGCCGTGGTGAACCTGCCCTACGGCGGCGCCAAGGGCGGGATCTCCGTCGACCCCGCCACGCTCACCCCGCGCGAGCTCGAGCGGCTCACCCGCCGGTTCGTGCAGCAGATCCACGACATCATCGGGCCGCAGACGGACATCCCGGCGCCCGACCTCAACACCAATGCGCAGGTCATGGCCTGGATCATGGACGAGTACTCGCGCATGCACGGCTTCTCGCCGGCCGTGGTCACCGGCAAGCCGGTCGACCTCTTCGGCTCCCGGGGCCGCGAGGAGGCCACGGGCCGGGGCGTCGTCTTCGCCCTGGAGGAGTACCTGAAGGACGCGGGGCAGGGCGAGGTGCGGGGCAAGCGCTTCGCCGTCCAGGGCTTCGGCAACGTCGGCTCGTGGGCCTGCCGGTTTCTCCACGAGCGGGGCGGGCGCGTGGTCGCGGTGGCCGACGCGGGCGGCGGCGTCCAGGCGCCGGACGGCCTCGACATCCCGAAGCTGATCGAGCACGCGAGGACCGGCCGCAGGGTGGCCGGCTTCCCCGGCGCCGACGCGATCACCAACGAGGCGCTGCTGGTTCTGGACGTCGACGTCCTGATCCCCGCCGCCCTGGGCGGCGTCATCACCGAGTCCAACGCCCGCGACGTCCGGGCGCGACTCGTGGTGGAGGCCGCCAACGCCCCGACCACGCCGCGCGCCGACGAGATCCTGGCCGAGCGGGGCGTGACGGTGCTGCCGGACATCTTCGTGAACGCGGGCGGGGTGACCGTGTCCTACTTCGAGTGGGCCCAGAACATCCAGCAGTTCACCTGGGAGGCGGAGCGGGTCGAGGCCGAGCTGCAGCGGCACATGCGCGAGGCGTACGCGACGCTGGCGCGCGTGGCGCGCGAGCGCAAGGTCGACCTCCGGACGGCCGCCTTCATCGTGGCGATCGGGCGCGTCGGCCGCGCGACCGTCCTGCGCGGCGTATGAGCGTGACGGCCGGCGACGCCGCGCTCGTCGTCCGCACCCTGCTCTGCCGGGGGCTGACGCCCGCCGAGACCCAGCAGATCCTCGACGCCATGGTCCCGGCGACGGCGGAGCCGGGCACCACCGTCTTCAAGGAGGGCGACCGGGCCTCGGGGCTGCTCGTCCTGGTGAGCGGGACGATCGAGATCCTCAAGCAGGGCGCCACCGGTCGCGAGGAAAGCCTGGCCTCGGTGGACGCGCCGGCCGTGCTCGGCGAGATGAGCCTGGTCACCGAGCAGCCGCACTCGGCGACGGGCCGCGCCCGCACCGCCTGCGAGTTCCGGCTCCTGACGCGGTCCCAGTTCGACCGGCTCCTCGACGCCGACAGCCTGGCCGCCTACAAGCTGGTGCGCACGCTCGCCGCCGTCATCGCCCGCCGGCTCCACCGCATCAACGAGAAGGTGGTCGAGCTCGCCCAGCAGCCGACGCCGGCCCCCGTCGAGGAGCTGGCCACGTTCAAGGAGAAGCTCTTCACCGAGTGGTCGTTCTAATCAGGCTGACGTCTCTCGAAGGTCGGGCTAGCGGGTGATCGCGTAGCAGTAGCAGTCGGCCGGCGGCCCGCCCACGCTCGGGCGCACCGCCCAGCGGCGCAACAGGCCCTCGCGCCGCATGCCGAGCTTCTCGAGGCGCGCGCGGAGGCCGCGTTCTCGACGTCGCACACCGCCCACACGCGCCCGAGGTCGGGCTGCGCCAGGGCCCAGTCGACCACGGCGCGCGCGGCCTCGGTCGTGTAGCCCTGGTTCCAGCGGGGGCGCGCGAGGACGTAGCCCAGCTCGGCGCGGTGGCCCTGCGGGCGGAGCTCGATGCTGCCGAGGGGCTCGCCGTTCGGCCGGAGCGTGATGAGCCAGTCACAGGCGGCGCCGGCGTCCCGGCGCGCCCGGCACTCCTGCACGTAGCTCTCCCTCGGTATGGGTCGGCCACGTGACGTAGCGGGTGACGGGGGGGGTCGCTCGGCCAGGCGGCGAACATCGCGGGCGCATCGTCGAGCTCGGGCGGGCGCAGGCGCAGCCGTGCCGTGGTGAGCGTGGGCAACGGCGCGGACGGACTCACGGCGCGCGGGCGGGCGCGCGGTGCTACGCCGCGGCGCCGGCGAGCGGGGCGACCGGCGCACCCCGATGCAGGAAGCGGCCCGCCCCGGGCGCCAGCTCCAGCCGCCCCTGGTCGAGCAGCACCCGGCCACGCTGGAGCGTCATCCACGGCCGCCCGCGCACCGGCCAGCCCTCGAAGAGGGTCC
Organism: Candidatus Methylomirabilota bacterium; assembly: GCA_025922915.1. Classification (GTDB taxonomy): domain Bacteria; phylum Methylomirabilota; class Methylomirabilia; order Rokubacteriales; family CSP1-6; genus JAICGY01. The sequence goes on from JAICGY010000360.1 coordinate 2,978, forward strand.
AGCCGGCCATGCCATGGTGGTCCTTCACGGTGATCGTCCACTCGGGCTCGGGGTCCCAGAGCAGCAGGTCGGCGTCGGCGCCGACGCGCACGGCGCCCTTGCGCGGATGCAGGCCGAACATGCGCGCGGGGTTCTCGGCCAGGACGCGCGCGAGCCAGGTGAGGGGCAGGCCACGGCGCACGACGCCCTCGCTGTAGGCGAGCGGCACGAGCGTCTCCATGCCGGGGCTGCCGAACGGGATCACGTTGCCGGCCTCGTCCTGGAAGATGTTGGTCCAGCCCGGCTCCTTGAGCGCGCGGGACCGCGGCGAGTGGTCGCTCGCCACCGCGGCGATCGGGCCCTGGGCCAGGCCGTCCCACAGGGCGGCGCGGTCCGGCCCGTCGGCCGGCCGCAGCGGCGGGCCGATCTTGGCCAGCGGGCCCCAGCGCTCCATGGCCCGCTCGTCGAGGAGCAGGTACTGGGGGCACGTCTCCGTCCACACGCGCTGGCCGGCGGCCTGGGCCTGCTTGATGCGCTCGAGGCCCAGACGCGTGGAGAGGTGCACGACGTAGACCGGGCAGCCGGTCATGCGGCCGATGAGGATGGCGCGGTTGATCGCCTCTTCCTCGGTCCAGTCGGGGCAGGTGGCGGGGAAGTCGCACGGGTGCACGTGCCCGGCCGCCAGCGCGCGGTCCTCGAGCCAGGCGATCACGTCGCCGTTCTCGCAGTGGAGCTGGCAGAGGCCGCCGTGCCGGCCGATGAGGTCCATGGCGCCGGCGATCATCTCGTCCGAGCACATCCGGGTGCGCCGCTTCTTGTAGGTCATGAAGAGCTTGAAGGACGGCACGCCGAGCCGGATCGCCTCCGGGATGCCCTCGAGGATCCACGGCTGGTTGCCGAGGATGAAGTGGAAGCCGAAGTCCAGGACGGACTGCGCCCCCACCTCATCGCGCAGGCGGTGCACGGCCTTCGGCAGCGGCTCGCGGGCGCCCTCGTCGGCCATGACGAAGCCGAGCAGCGTCGTGAGGCCGGCGTGGGCGGCGGCGATCGGCCCCTGGCGCCAGTCGTCGTACTCGGG
>JAICGY010000361.1 GCA_025922915.1 Candidatus Methylomirabilota bacterium
CCGCGACCCGCTCGACCGTGGGCGGGACGACGGGCAGACCGTCCGTCCAGCCGCGGCGATGGCACTCCTCGCCCGCGTCCAGGATCCCGACCTCGTGCTGGGCGGCGCGCATGGCGGCCAGGATCGACGGGGGGTCGCGCGGTGTCAAGGCCGCGCACGTTCGGGTACGATCGCGCCCGTGACCGGTCCGTCCCCCGCGCGCGCCGTCTCCGGCGTGCGCTACGCGCTGCTCGCGATCCTCTTCTGTCACCTCTGGTCCGGCGCGTTCGTGGCGGTGAAGGTGGGGCTCGCCTCGTCACCGCCGCTCTTCCTCATGGCCGTGCGCTTCCTCGTCGCGGGCGCGCTGCTCCTGGGCTGGGCGCGGCTGACCGGGCGCCGGATGCCGGCGAATGTCCGCGAGTGGGGCGGCATCGTCGCCCTCGGCCTCCTCAACAACGCCATCTACCTGGGCCTCACCTCCATCGCGCTGCGGGATCTCTCGGCCGGCATGGCGGCGATCCTCGCAGCACGAATCCCCTGATGCTGGCGCTGGTGGCGCCCTGGGCCCTCGGCGAGCGATGGACCGTGCGCAAGGTGGCCGGCCTCCTGATCGCCTTCGCGGGCGTGGTGTGGGTCATGAGCAGCCGCGTGGGACCGGACAACCGGCCGGCGGCGATGGGGCTGATCGTGCTCTCGATCATGTTCCTGGTGGGCGGGACGATCCTGTTCAAGCGGGTCCGGCCGGATCAGGACCTCGTTGCCCTCAACGCCGGCCAGCTGTTCGCGGCGGGGCTGGCGCTGAGCGTCCCGAGCGTCCTGCTGGAGCCCCTCGGCAGCGTGCGGCTGACGCCGTCGTTCCTGGCGTCCCAGGCCTATCTGATCGCCGGCGTCTCCTGGGTCGGCATGCTGCTCTGGTTCTGGCTCCTGCGCCACGGGGACGCCACGCGGGCGAGCGCCTGGTTCTTCCTGAACCCGGTGATCGGCGTGTTCCTGGGCGCGGTGGTGCTCGGCGAGCCGCTCCGTGGGCCGGACTTCCTGGGAACGGCCACCGTCGCCCTGGGGATCTACCTGGTGCAGCGCGGCTGAGGAAACCCGCCCACGCCCGCGCGCCTTCTGGGCTAGAATCCGCGCGATGAGCCTGCTGCAGCTCACGGTGCTCGTCGTCGTCTACGTCGCGCTCGACTTCTCGAATCCGCTGATGCCCGGCGCGGTCGTGTTCGGCGCCGGGGATTCGGTGGAGGGACGCCAGCCGGGCCGTGCCCGCGATGCCGCGGCGGCCGGTCCCGTCCTGCCGGCGGCCGCGCCACGGCACGTCGCTCCGGTCCGGCCGCCGGTCGTGCTGGTCGCGCGCCCCGCGCCGGCGGTCGCGCCGGTCCGGCACGCTCGCCCGCGTCGCTCGCATCCGTCGTCGCCCCGCTCCGTCGCTCCGTCCGAAGACCACTGATCCCCCGCCCGCATCGACGTCGCCCGTGCCGCGCTGGGAGCGGACGGGGCGGACGGGCCGGACGGGCCGGACGCGCCGTCACGACATCATTCATCACGGACAAGGGAGGTCGCGCATGGACAACTGGCCACCCCGCCAGGGATCGCCGGGTCTCGAGCAGGTGCTGCAGCCGGTGCAGCAGGTCATCGACCGCTTCGGCACGAAACGGATCGTGGTGGGCGTCCTGATCGTCGTGGCGCTGGCGTGGCTGGCGTCCGGCTTCTACGTGGTGGGGCCCGGCGAGCGCGGCGTCGTGCTGCTGTTCGGGCGGGTCGTGGACCAGACCGACTCCGGGCTTCGCTACCGGCTGCCGGCGCCGATCCAGGAGCACCGGGTCGTCGACGTCGCCACCGTGCGGAGGATCGAGGTCGGCTTTCGCTCGGACGCGATGGGCACGCGCTCCATCCCCGGGGAGTCGCACATGCTGACCGGCGACGAGAACATCGTCGACGTCCAGCTCTTCGTCCAGTACCTGGTGCAGGACCCGGTGAAGTTCCTCTTCGGGGCCCGCCAGACCGAGATGGCCCTGCACTCCTCGGCCGAGGTGGCGCTGCGCGCGGCCGCCGGGGAGAACACGATCGACTACACGATGACCGAGGGGCGTGTCGAGGTGCAGGACCGCGTCAAGAAGCAGCTCCAGGAGCTCCTCGACCTCTACGGCACGGGCCTGCTCGTCACCGAGGCCCGGCTGCTCGTCGTCGATCCGCCCAAGGAGGTCAAGGAGGCCTTCCACGACGTCGTGCGGGCCTGGGAGGATCGCGAGCGGCTCATCAAGGAGGCCGAGGGCTATGCCGAGGGCGTGATCCCGCGGGCCCGCGGGGAGGCGGTGCAGATGCTCCAGGCCGCCGAGGCGTACCGCGAGCAGCGGCTGATCCGGGCGCAAGGCGACGCCGAGCGCTTCGTGCGGGTGCTGCGCGAGTACCGCAAGGCCGAGGCGGTGACGCGTGATCGCCTGTATCTGGAGACCATCGAGCGCGTCCTGCCCAAGACGCGGACGTTCGTGCTCGATGGCCGGGCGGAGGCCGGCGGGGTGGTGCCGCTCCTGCCCCTGAAGGAGTTCTTCCCCGGGCAGGCCGCCGTCCGGACCGAGCCGAAGGGAGGCAAGTGACCATGCCGTGGCGCATCCCGCTCGTCCTCGTCGTCCTCATCGGGCTCAGCGCGGCGACGTACGTCGTCCCCGAGTGGCAGCAGGCCATCGTGACCCAGTTCGGGCAGCCCATCCGGACCGTCCGGGAGCCCGGGCTCTACTGGAAAGTGCCGCTGCTGCACACGGTCACGGTCTTCGACAAGCGGGTGCTCGCAGCCGACACGGGCGGCGCCGAGTACCTCACGCTCGACAAGAAGCGGCTGCTCATCGACCACATCTCGCGCTGGTCAATCGTCGACCCGCTGCAGTTCTTCCGCACCGTCCGCAACGAGCGCGGCGCGATGGCGCGTCTGGACGACATCATCACGGCGCGGCTACGGCAGGAGATCGCCAAGGAGACGTTCCAGCAGATCATCCGCGAGAAGCGCGAGGTGATCATGGAGACCGTGACGGCGGAGGCGCGGCAGCTGGCGACGCCGTTCGGCATCCGGGTGATCGACGTGCGGGTCAAGCGTGCCGACCTGCCCCCCGAGGTCCAGGCCAGCGTCTTCGCCCGCATGCAGGCGGAGCGGCAGCGGATAGCGCTGCGCTACCGGGCCGAGGGCGAGGAGAAGGGCCGCGAGATCCGCGCCCGCGCGGACAAGGAGAAGGAGATCATCCTGGCCAAGGCGTACCAGGAGAGCCAGGGGCTGCGGGGCACCGGGGACGCCCAGGCCACCGCGGTCACCGGCCAGGCCTTCGGCCAGGACGCCGGGTTCTACGGCTTCGTGCGCCGGCTGGAGACGTACGAGAAGGTCTTCTCGCCGGACACGACCATCGTGCTGCGCCCGGACTCCGACTTCCTGCGCTACCTGAACTCCTCGCGCGAGCGCCGGTAGCGAGGACGCCGCGAGCCCCCGGTGCGTCGGGCCGGGGGCTCGCGTTCCAGAGGACGGCGAACAGGTGTCGTGCGCGCTGGCCCGGCCGATGCCGGAAACCGCTTGACGGTCGATCTCGCCCGGCGATAATCCGCCCAGCAAGGATGGCAGCCGACGAGCCGGGCGTCGTGATGAATCCCGAGGGGACCTTCCGCCGGCTGGTCCCCGTCTCGAAGCTCGCGCCACGCGTCACGCCGACCGAGGACGTGTACGTCATCGCGCACATGGGCATCGCGCGGGTCGACGTGCAGCGGTGGCGGCTCACCGTCGACGGCCTCGTCGAGCATCCTCTCATGCTCGACTACGATGCCCTCAGGGCTCTTCCCGCGCGCGAGGTGACGGCCGTCATCGAGTGCTTCGGCAACCCCGTGGAGCCCGAGGTGCCCACGCGGCGCGTCGGCAACGTGGTGTGGCGCGGCGCCCCGCTCGCCGACGTGCTCGCGCGGGTCGGGGTGCGCGCCGGCGCGGATGCGGTGTGGCTGGAGGCGGTGGACTCCGGCACCTTCGCCGGCGTCCACAGCGACCGCTACGTCAAG
>JAICGY010000362.1 GCA_025922915.1 Candidatus Methylomirabilota bacterium
GTTCGAGCAATGCGTCTCCAGCGAGCGGCACGCGGCCCGGATCCAGACGGCCCTCGAGGAGGGCAACGCGCCGGCGTGCAGGGAACCCCGACCTTCTTCGTGGGAGTCAGCGAAGACGGTCGCACGGTGAAGGCGACCCGGATCGTCCGCGGCGCCCAGCCCTACGAGCGCTTCAAGCAAGCCCTCGACGCCGTGCTCGCCGACGCCCGCGACTCTCCGTGACGGCCCGGCTCGCTCGTCGCCCCGTCGCGCTCGACATCCGGCCGATCGCGAGGGGCCCCACGCACGGCCAGCCGAGAGGTCACGGACCATAGCCGACCAGCCGACGGGACGCCCGGCGAGGAAGGCGTCCGCCACTCTGGTAAGGTTGCACCGACCGGCCCGGGCGAGCGGCGCCGGCCGCCGCGCTGAGGCCCCGGCTGTCCAACCCGCCCCATGGGCACGTGCGAGGGGAGGGCCTGACGAATGACGACCGCTGCCGAGCACTACCGTGCGTACACTCCTGCGCCATTCACCCGGGACGAGCGCGATCGTGTGACGGTCCTCTTCGGCGGCCTGCACTGGCGCGCGGAGCGCGTGGTCCAGGCCGTCTTCGAGAACGTCGGTCAGCGCGCGCGCGTGCTGCCGGCCGCGACGCGAGAGGACCTGATCACCGGGCGGGAGCTGGCCGACATCGGCCAGTGCTGCCCGACGAGCTTCACCACCGGCAACCTCGTCAACTTCCTGAGGTCCGAGGCGCGGCAGGCCGGCGCCGCCGAGGTCGCCAAGCGGTACGTGTACCTCACGGCCGGCGCCTGCGGCGCCTGCCGCTTCGGACAGTACCACCAGAGCTACGAGCTGGCCCTCCGCAACAGCGGCTTCGAGGCGTTCCGCATGTTCCTGCTCGCCCAGGACCGCCTCGATCAGGGCGACGTCAAGGGGGGCGGCCTCCAGATCGACCTGCCCTTCTCGCTCGGCGCGTTCTGGGCCATCCTCGTCACCGACGCCCTCCAGGACCTCGAGTATCAGGTCCGGCCCTACGAGGTGGTTCCCGGCGCGACGGAGCGCGTGGTCCGGGACTGCGTCGACCATCTCGTGGAGGTCTTCCGCCATCGTCCCGCCCGGCGGACGCGGTGGGGCGCCGTGGCCTGGCATCTCACCACCGGCTACTTCGTGCGCGCCCTCCGGGACGTCCGCCGCCGCTTCGACGCGATCGAGGTCGATCGCCTGCGCGTGAAGCCGGTCGTCAAGATCACCGGCGAGTTCTATCTGCAGACGGTCGAGGGCGACGCCAACTACAACATCCACCGCTGGCTCGAGGCCGAGGCGGCCGAGGTCTATCCGGCCGCGGTCGCCGTCTGGCTCGATTACTGGATGCGCTGGTACGTGCAGGGGTTCGAGGACCTCCTCGGCGTCGACCGGTGGGCGCGGCCGAAGATCGTGGCGATCCGCGGCCTCCAGCGGGTGTTTCGCTGGACGTACAACGGGTTCCGGGCGGCGCTCGGCGACGTGCCGCATGCGCTGCCCGACCAATACGAGCTCCGGGACCTGGCGGCCCCCTTCTTCCACAGCCGCCTCTCCGGCGGCGAGGGGGACATGCTGGTCGGCAAGGCCCTGTGGGCCCACGTCCACCGGAAGGCCCACATGATCTGCGAGCTCTCGCCGTACTCCTGCATGCCGAACACGATGAGCATCGGCGCCATGGCGGCCGCCGTCGGCCGCCATCCCGACCTCCTCTACGCTCCGCTCGAGATCAAGGGTGACGCCGAGGTGCACGCCCTCTCGCGCTGCCAGATGATCCTCACCGAGGCCAAGAAGCGCGCCCAGCGCGAGTACGAGCAGGCGCTCGCCCGCACCGGGCAGACGACCGCCGACGTCCGCGCGTACCTCGACGCGCATCCCGCGATGCGGCGGGCGACGTACCGTGTCCTCCCGGCGGACGTCGCGGGCACCGCCGCCCGCCTGGTCCTCGACGTGGCGCGCCGCCGCGGGCGCCGGATGGAGGAGGCGCGATGATGCTCGTCGGGATGGACGTCGGCTCCACCACGGTCAAGGCGGTCGCGGTCGAGGACGGGCGCGTCCTCTGGCAGGATTACCAGCGCCACAACACGCGCCAGGCGGAGACGGTGCTCGCCTTCCTGGAGCGACTGGAGGCCGAGGCGGGGCTGACCGCCGGGCGTGACCGGATCTTCTTCACCGGCTCGGGCGCCGGGCTCCTCGCGCCCCTCGCCGGCGGCAAGCTCGTCCAGGAGGTGGTGGCGGTGGCGGCCGCCGTCGAGCGGCTGCATCCCGACGTGCGGTTCGTCTCCGAGATCGGCGGCGAGGACATGAAGACGATCTTCTTCGCGCCCACGGGAGACGGGAAATCGAAGCAGGTGTACATGCAGTCGGCCTGCAGCGGTGGCACGGGCACCTTCATCGAGAAGACGGCCCGGAAGCTCCACGTCGCGCCGGAGACGCTCGCCGCCACGCCGTACGCGGGGCTCTCCCTCCACAAGATCAGCTCGAAGTGCGGCATCTTCGCCGAGGCCGACGCCAACACGCTGGTCAAGGCCGGCGTGCCCGTCGAGGAGATCATCGCCAGCCTCTTCGAGGCCGTCGTCTACCAGAACCTGGCGACCCTCACGAAGGGGAACACCCCGATGCCGGAGGTATTGCTGCTCGGCGGCCCGAACCTCTTCTTCCGGGGGCTGCAGGAGGCCTGGCGCCATCACCTCCGGCGGCTCTGGAGCCAGCGCAAGGTCGAGGCGGCGCGTGACGGCGATCCGGACCTCCTCGTCCGCGTCCCCGCGGAGGCGCTCTACTACGCGTGCCTCGGCTGCGTCGACATCGGGGGGCACGAGCCGGCGGACATCGGGATCTACCGGGGCACGGCGCAGCTCCGGTGGTGGGCGGAGACGGGCCAGCACGAGCAGAAGGCGAAGGACGGGGCGCGGGGGCTCGTCGCCGGCGAGACGGATCTCGCGCGGTTCCTGGAGGGCTACGGCGGTCCGGGACCGGCCGGGGGCCGTCCCGGCCACGACCGCGGCGAGCCGGTCGTCGTGGGCTGCGACTTCGGCAGCACGACGGCCAAGGCGGTGGTGCTGTCGGCCGACGCCGGACTCCTCTTCAGCTGCTACGCGTCCTCGCGCGGCAACCCGATCGAGGACGCCAAGACGCTCTTCCGGCAGATCGACGGCGCCGGGTTCCGCCAGGTCGGGGCGCTCACCGTCACCGGGTACGGCAAGGACCTGCTCCGCGACATCGTCGGCGCCGACGTCGCAGTGGTGGAGACGGTCGCGCACGCGACGGCCGCCCTGCATTTCTTCCCGGACGCCGACGTCATCTGCGACGTCGGGGGGTGCGACGTCAAGATCATGATCCTCCGGCAGGGCACCGTCGCCGACTTCCGGCTGAACTCCCAGTGCTCCTCCGGCAACGGCGCCTTCCTGCAGGGCGTGGCCGAGCGCTACGACGTGCCGCTCGAGCAGTACGCGGAGCGCGCGTTCCAGGCCAAGGCGATGCCCGCGCTCGCGATGGGCTGCGGCGTCTTTCTCCAGTCGGACATCGTGAACCAGCAGCGCAAGGGCTGGTCGGCCGAGGAGATCATGGCGTCCCTCGCCGCGGTGCTCCCCCTCAACGTCTGGATCTACGCGGGCCAGCTCCAGAACCTCCGCGCCGCCGGCCGGAAGTTCGTCCTCCAGGGAGGCACCCACCGGAACCTCGCGGTGGTCAAGGCCCAGGTCGACTTCATCCGCGCCAAGGTCCCCGACGCGGAGATCGCCGTCCACCCGTACTCCGGGGAGGCGGGCGCCATCGGCGCCGCGCTCTGCGGCCGCGAGCGCTTGCGGCGCGCGGAGCCCACCCGCTTCCGCGGCTTCGACGTCATCGCGTCGCTCGCGTACACCAGCACGACGACCGCGGACACCGTGTGCAAGTGGTGCAGCTGCAACTGCCAGCGGACGTTCATCGACGTCCAGCTGCCGGGGGCGGCCGGCCGCGCGTGGAGCAAGCTGCCGCTGGTACCGGGGTGGGAGCGCGTCA
>JAICGY010000363.1 GCA_025922915.1 Candidatus Methylomirabilota bacterium
CTCGCGCTCCAGCAGGAGGACACGCTCCTGCGCGAGGGGGGGCGGTGGGGCAACTTCGGCTCGGCCGGCTTTCGCCGCGCGCTGGCCTTCTACCTGGAGCTGTTCGAGCGCGGCTGGGCTCCGCTCGTGGCCGGCGGGGCGATCTCCAACGTGTGGACCGAGTTCGGACGGGGTCGGTTCGCCTTCTACGTGTCGGGCCCCTGGAACATCGGCGAGCTGCGGCGCCGGTTGCCGGCTGACCAGCAGGACTCCTGGATGACGGCGCCCCTGCCGGGGCCGGATGGCCCGGGCGCCTCGATCGCCGGCGGCTCGAGCCTGGTGGTGTTCCGGGCGTCGCGCCACCAGGACGCGGCGTGGCGCCTCGTCGAGTTCCTCTCGCAGCCGGCCGTGCAGCGCCGGTTCCACGCGCTCACCGGCGACCTGCCGCCCCGGCGGACGACGTGGGAGGATCCCGGGCTCGCCGCCGACGTCCACGCCCGCGCCTTCCGCGAGCAGCTCGAGCGGGTCCGGCCGGCGCCCCAGGTGCCCGAGTGGGAGCGCATCGCCAGCGCGATGCGCGTGGTGGCCGAGCGCGCCGTGCGCGGCGGGCTGGCGGTGGAGGCGGCCGCCCGGGAGCTGGACGCGCGCGCCGATCGCATCCTCGAGAAGCGCCGCTGGCTCCTGGCTCGCCGGGCCGCCGAGTGAGGCGCGGGATCGCCGCGTGGTGCTTCGTCGCCCCCGCCCTGCTCGTCATCGTCGTGTTCTTCTTCGTGCCCGTGCTGGCGGCGCTGGCGCTCAGCCTCACCGATTTCGACATCTACGCGCTCGCCGACGGCCGGAACTTGCGGCTGGTCGGGCTCCGGAACTATGCGCAGCTGCTCCAGACCCCGCTCTTCTGGCAGGCGCTGGGGAACACCCTCTACTTCGTGGTCGTCGGCGTGCCGCTGTCGGTCACCGTCTCCCTGGGGGCGGCCCTGCTGCTACACTCCCGGCTGGTCCGGTTCCGCGGCCTCTTTCGCACGGCGCTCTTCGCGCCGGTGGTGACCACGCTGGTGGCCGTCGCCGTCGTCTGGCGGTACCTCTTCCACCCGCACTACGGCTGGCTGAACTACGCGCTCGGCCGCCTCGGCATTCCGCCCGTCGACTGGCTCGGTGATCCGCAGTGGGCCATGCCCGCCATCATCGTCTTCGCGGTGTGGAAGAACTTCGGCTACAACATGATCATCTTCCTGGCGGGCCTGCAGAGCATCCCGGAGCCGCTCTACGAGGCGGCGCGCATCGACGGCGCCTCGATCTGGCAGCAGTTCCGGCACGTCACCCTGCCGATGCTCGCGCCCATCCTGGCCGTGGTGAACATCCTGACCATCGCCGGCTACTTCCAGCTCTTCGCCGAGCCCTACGTGATGACGCAGGGCGGCCCGATGCAGAGCACGGTCAGCGTGCTGTACTTCATGTACGAGGAAGGCTTCAAGTGGTGGAACCTCGGCTCGGCCTCGGCGGTCGCCTTCGTGCTGTTCCTGTTCATCTTCGTCGTGACGGCCCTTCAGCTGCGGCTGGCGCGATGGCAGTATGCCCCGTGATGCCCAGCCTGGCGGGACTCCTCGTGAACGGGCTGCTGGTGGGGATGGCGACGGTCACGCTCCTGCCGCTCGTGTGGATGGTCTCGGTGTCGCTGATGGCGCCGGGGGAGGCGAGCACTTTCCCGCCGCCGCTGCTGCCGAGCCGGGTGACGTTCGCGAACTACGGGGAGCTGTTCGCGCGGGCCGGCATGGGGCGCTACCTGCTCAACAGCGTCGTGCTGACGACGGCGGTGACGCTCGTCTCGCTGCTCTTCAACGTCGCGGCCGGCTACGCCTTCGCCAAGCTGCGCTTCGCCGGCCGGGACCGGATCTTCCGGCTGCTGCTCGGCGCCCTCGTGATCCCCGCCCAGGTGGCCATGGTGCCGCTCTTCCTGCTGCTCAAGCAGCTGGGGCTCGTGAACAGCTACGGCGGCGTGATCGTCCCCGCCATGGCCGGCATCTTCGGGATCTTCCTGATCCGCCAGTACGCGCTGTCCATTCCGGACGACCTGCTCGAGGCCGCGCGCATCGACGGCGCCGGCGAGCTCCGGATCTTCCGCTCGGTGATCGTGCCCCTGCTCCGGCCCATCATCGTGACCCTCGCCGTCTTCACGTCGCTGGGCGCCTGGAACGACTTCATGTGGCCGCTCATCGTGCTCAACGACAGCGAGCTCTACACGCTGCCGGTCGCGCTCGCCAGTCTGGCGCGCGAGCACGTGCAGGACAACGAGCTGATGATGGCCGGCTCGGTGCTCACGACCGTGCCCGTGCTGCTCGTGTTCCTGGTGCTCCAGCGGTATTACATCCAGGGGCTCATGCTCGGGAGCGTCAAGGAATGAGGGGGCCCGTCGTGTTCCTGGCGCTCACGGCCCTCGGCGTGGCCCTCGTCGCCTGGGGAACCCCGGGCCCGGCGCACGCGGCCGGGCCGGCGCCGGTGCGCGTGCTCGATGCGTTCGAGGACATCGCGCCCTGGAAGGCGGCGGCGTCGGAGGGCGTGCACGCCGCGGTGCACCCGGCCGAGGGCGTGGGGGGCCGGGCGCTGCGCCTGGACTTCGACCTCGCCGGCACCGCCGGGTATGCCTTCGCGCGGCGCGCGCTGCCGCTCGACCTCCCGGAGCGCTACGAGATCCTGTTCTACCTGCGCGCCGATGCGCCGGTGAACCACTTCCAGGTCAAGCTCGTCGACGCGAGCGGCGACAACGTCTGGTGGGTGAACAGGCCGAACTTCCAGTTCCCGGGCCAGTGGCAGCTCGTCCGGATCAAGCAGCGCCACGTCGAGTTCGCGTGGGGACCCACCCGGGACCGCACACTGCGGCACGCCGCGGCCATCGAGCTGGTGGTCGCGGCCGGTCGCGACGGCGGCCGGGGATCCGTCTACGTGAGCCAGCTGGCGCTGCGAGAGCTGCCCGACGAGCCCCCCGTCGCGCCGCCGCCCCTCGTGCGCGCGTCGTCCTCGCTGCCCGGTGCGGCGGCGTCGCGGGCGCTCGACGGCTCGGTGGCGACGGCCTGGGAGAGCGATCCGGCCGCCGGACCGGCCCAGACGCTCACCGTCGACTTCCAGCGGCCGCGCGAGCTCGGCGGCCTGGTCGTGCGCTGGGGCACGCCGGCGTACGCCACGCGCTACGACGTCGAGCTCTCCGACGACGGCGTGCGCTGGCGGACTGTGCGCCGGATCGTGGCCGGCCGCGGCGGCTCCGATGCCGTGTGGCTGCCGGAAGCGGAGACGCGCTGGCTGCGCCTGGCCCTGCACGACGGACCGCGGCGGACGTACGCCCTGGCCGAGCTGGAGATCAAGGATCTCGCGTTCGGCGCCTCGGCGAACGCCTTCTTCCAGGCGCTGGCCCGCGCGGCCCCCCGCGGCACCTATCCCCGCGGGATGTCGGGCGAGCAGACGGCCTGGACCGTCGTCGGCATCGACGGCGGTGCCGAGAGCGGCCTGCTGTCCGAGGACGGGGCGCTCGAGGTCGCGCGCGGCGGGTTCTCGATCGAGCCCTTCGTGGTGGAGGAGGCCCGGGTCGTCGGCTGGGCCGACGTGGAGCCGCACCCGTTCCTGGTCGACGACTACCTGCCGATCCCCGGGGTGGCGTGGCGCCAGCCGTCGTGGGAGCTGCGTGTGACGGCGTTCGGCGCGGGCTCGCGGGAGCAGTCCCGGCTCGTCGCCCGGTACGAGGTCCGCAACCTCACGGGCGACACGCTGCCGCTGCACCTCGTCCTCGCCGTGCGCCCGTTCCAGGTGAACCCCCCGTCGCAGTTCCTCAACGTCGTGGGCGGAGTCAGCGCCATCCGCGACATCGTCTGGGACGGCGCGAGGCTCTGGGTCAACGGCGACCGCACGGTCTTCCCGCTGGCGGCGCCCGATCGCGTCAGCACCTTCCCCTTCGAGGCGGGCCCCGTGCCCGACTGGCTCCGCGCCCCCGACTGGGCGGGCCCGACCCAGGTCCACGACGACTTCGGCTA
>JAICGY010000364.1 GCA_025922915.1 Candidatus Methylomirabilota bacterium
AGGAACGACAGCGCCGACTCGATGACGATCACCCGCGCCATGTCGAGCGTGGCCACGACCAGCCAGGGCGTGAAGGCGTTGGGCAGCACGTGCCGGAGCAGCACGCGCGCGTCCCCGCTGCCCAGGGCCAGCGCGGCCTGCACGAACTCGCGCTCGCGCAGGGACAGCACGCTCCCCCGGACGATGCGCGCGTACACGACCCAGCTCGACACGCCGATGACGACGATGATCGTCTGGAGGCTGGGGCCGAGCACGCCGATGACCGCGATGGCCAGCAGGATGAAGGGGAACGCCAGCTGGATGTCTCCCAGGCGCATGAGGACGTCGTCGAGGCGCCCGCCGAAGTACCCCGACACCAGCCCCGCGATCATGCCCAGCACGCCGGAGATCGCCACGGCGGCGAAGGCGACCAGCAGCGCCGGGCGCGCGCCGTAGATGATGCGCGCGAGGAGATCCCGGCCGAGATGGTCGGTGCCGAGCGGATGCAGGCGCCCCTGGGGGTCGCGGAAGCCAGGCGGCTTCAACCGCTGGTCGCCCAGGTCCTGCTCGATCGGGTCGAAGGGAGTGACGAGCGTCGCCGCGGAGGCGGTGAGGACGACGATCGCGATGACGACCAGGCCGAACAGGGCCGTCCGTCGCGCGGCCAGGCGGCGGAGGAAGACGGCCCACGGCCGCCGCGCCGCGGGAGCCATCTCGGGCAGCGACAGCGCGGTGGCGGGGGCGCTCATCGCAGCCGGATGCGCGGGTCGAGGTACGTGTAGACGAGGTCGACGAGGAGGTTGACGAGGACGAACGTGGAGGCGAGCAGGAAGACGGCCGCCTGCACGACCGGGTAGTCGCGGTTGTAGATGGCCTGGACGGACAGCCGGCCCACGCCCGGCCACGCGAAGATCGTCTCGGTGATGACGGAGCCGCCGAGGAGCGTGCCCAGCTCGATCCCCACGATCGTCACGATGGGGATGGCGGCGTTCTTGAGCGCGTGCTTCCACACCACGGGCGGGTTGCCCACCCCCTTGGCCCGCGCCGTCCGGATGTAGTCCTGGTTGAGCACCTCCAGCATGCCTGAGCGGGTGAGCCGCGTGATGCGCGCCGTCGTGAACAGCCCCAGGGTGATGGCCGGCAGGACCAGGTGCTCGAGCGTGCCCCGCCCCGACGAGGGCAGGAGGTTCAGCTGCACCGAGAAGAGCAGGATCAGCATGATCCCGAGCCAGAAGGTCGGCATCGACTGGCCGAAGAGCGCCGACACCGTCGAGACGTAGTCGAGCAGCGTGTTCCGGCGCACGGCCGACACGATGCCGGCCGGGATGGCCAGGCAGACGGCGATGACGAGGGCGGCGCCGGCGAGCTCGAAGGTGGCGGGCAGCCGCTCCACGACCAGCCCGAACGCCGGCTCGCCGTGGCGGATCGAGTTGCCGAAGTCGCCGCGGAGGGCGCCCCCGAGGAAGCGCGCGTACTGGACGACGAAGGGGTCGTCGAAGCCCATCTCCGCGCGGAAGCGGGCGATGTCCTCCGCCGTGGACTCCGGGGGCAGCAGCACCGCCGCCGGGTCGCCGCTCAGGTAGAGCATGAAGAACACGACGAACGACACGCCGAGCAGGACCACCAGCGACTGCAGCAGCCGCCGGGCGAGGAAGATCCTCATGCCCGCGTCAGGCGGGCCACGGCCTCGATGTGCGGCGTCTGCGGGAACATGTCCACGGGCTGCACCCAGTCCAGCCGGTAGCCCGCCCGCAGGAGCTCCCCCACGTCGCGCGCGAGCGTGGCCGGGTTGCAGGACACGTAGACGAGCCGGCCGGGCGCCAGCGTCGCCAGGGTCTCCAGCGCCCGGGGGTGGAAGCCGGCGCGCGGGGGATCGGCGACGACGACCTCGGGGCGCACCCCGTCCCGCATGAGCGCCGGGAGCACGTGGCGCACCTCGCCGGCCAGGAACGTGCAGTTCTCGATGCCGTTGGCGCGCGCGTTGCGCACGGCATCGGCCACCGCGGCCGCCGCCAGCTCGACGCCGAACACCCGCCGGGCGCGGCGGGCCAGCAGCAGGCTGATCGCCCCCGTCCCCGAGAAGAGGTCGATCACCGTCTCGTCCCCGGCGAGCGCGCACGCCTCCAGCACGAGCGCGAACAGCCGCTCGGCCTGGGCCGTGTTCGTCTGGAAGAACGAGTTCGCGGAGACCTGGAAGGCGAGCCCGCCGAGCGATTCCGTGATGTGGTCGCGGCCGAGGAGCACGTGCTCCTCCGTGCCCACCGCGACGCTCGCCTTCTTCGCGGTGACGTTCAGCACGACGCTCGTCGTCGACGGCACGCGCGCCCGCAGCGCCTCCGCGACGGGGACGAGGGCCTCGACGTCGGGGGCCGCCGCCACCACGTTCACCATCGCCTCGCCGGTGCCGCGCGCCTCGCGGAGGGCGACGAACCGCAGCAGCCCGCGCTCCGCGGCGGGGTCCCAGACGGGCAGCGCCCGCGCGCGCACCTGTCCCCGGACCTCGTCGAGCAGGAGGTTCATCGCGTCGGACTGGAGGAGGCAGCGCTCGATGTCGAGGACGACGTCGTAGCGCTCGGCCGCGTGCAGCCCGACGATCGGGCCGGGCGCCGCCACCGTGAACTCCATCTTGTTCCGGTACCCGTACGGCTGGGGAGCCGGCACGATGGGACGCAGCGTGACCGCGGTGGCGGCGCCGAGCCGCTCCAGGCAGTCGCGGACCTGCTTCTCCTTGAAGGCGAGCTGCGCGGGGTACGCGAGGTGCTGGAGGCGGCAGCCCCCGCAGCGCCCGAAGTACGGGCACGGGGGCTCCACCCGGTCCGGCGACGGGACCAGCACGGCCTCGACGGCGGCCCGGCCGTACCGCGCCCGCGACTCGGTCACCCGGACGCGCAGCCGGTCGCCCGGGAGCCCGCCGCGCACGAACACGACGTAGCCGTCCGCCCGGCCGACGCCCTCGCCGCCGAACGCGAGGTCGTCGATCGCGAGCTCGATCGTGTCGCCCCGTCGCGGTCTTGCCATCGCCGTGCGCACGTCACTATAAACGACGCGCGCGAGGCTGGCCAGCCGACGGGGCGCGCGCTATGATAGCGAGTCGTGAGGAGCGGGGCGCCGCGCGCCGTCCGTGAGCTGCTCGTGAGCGCCGTGCCGCGGCTCGACGAGCGCCTCCGCGAGCACCAACTCTGCCAGGAGTGGGCCCGGCTCGTCGGCGTCGACGTCGCACGGCGGGCGCGGCCCCGCGCGCTCGCCGCGGGCTGCCTGCACGTCGTGGTCGACAACTCGCCCTGGCTCCACGAGCTCACGCTCCGCGCGGCCGAGCTGACCGCGCGCGTCCGCGCCGGCTTTCCCGAGGTGACGTCGGTGCGCTTCACCCTCGGCGCCTCCGGGCCGGCCGGGCCGGCCCCGGAACCGCCGCGGCCGACCTCCCGCGCCGCCCGGCTCGACGGGGCGGCATTGACCGAGATCGACGCGGCGACCGCCGCGATCCCCGATCCCGCGCTCGCGGCGGGTGCGCGACGTCTGCTCGAGCGGGCGTGGCGCGCCGCGGGCGCACGAGGTGGTGCACGATGACAGTCCGCCGGGCGGGCGCGTTGCTCGCATTTGTCGCGGTGGCCGCCGGCTGCGCCTCCATCCGGCCGCCGGCCGCCGGGCCCGGGACGACGGAGGCTCCCCGCCGGGTGGTCGCCGCGCGCGAGCGCGACATGGCCGCCGATGCCTACTACCACTACGCCGTGGCCCTCATGCACGCCCAGGCGGGGCGGTTCCGGGAGGCGGTGCCGGCGATCGAGAAGGCGCTCGAGCGGGACAGCAAGTCGTCCTTCCTCTGGACCCAGCTGGCCCACTGGCTGGTGCGCACCGAGGAGCCGGCGCGGGCGCTGGACGCCGCGCAGCGCGCGGTCGAGCTGGCGCCCGACGAGGTCCAGCCGCACGTGGTGCTGGCCGAGCTGCTGCGCGGGCAGAAGCGCTACGCCGAGGCGGAGGCCGAGCTGGAGAAGGCCATCACCCTCGA
>JAICGY010000365.1 GCA_025922915.1 Candidatus Methylomirabilota bacterium
GCTCAGCGGGTGGGCCGCACGCTGATGTCGAGCGTGATCTGGTCGCCCGGGCGAATGTCGCGGACGACGCCGGCGGGCAGCTGGAACAGGAGCTGATCGGCGCCCGTCGTGACCGTCACCTGGCCCCGGTTGGGATCGACGCTCGACACGGTGCCCACGACCGAGCGCTTCGGCGGCGCGGGCGACGTGGCGATGATGGTGGTCGGCGCGGCCGCGACCGGCGGCTGCTGCACCTGGATGTTGTTGACCACCTGGCGGACACCACGGGCGTCCCACGCGAGCTGCTCGGCCCGCATCCGCTGCTCGGGCGTCTCCACGACACCGGTGAGATGGACCACGCCGTTCACCGTCTCGACGCCGACCGACGTGAGGCTGGCCGGCCGCTCGGCCACCAGCTTGCTCTTGACGGCCGCCGTCGTGCTGCTGTCGTCGACGAACGTCCCTGCCGTTCGCCCCGTCGCCGTCTGGCACCCCGTCAGGGCAACGGCCGTGAGGACGACTGCGAGGATGGCCAGGCTTTTCATGGGAACGCCCTCCTTTGAGGGCGAGAGTTGCAACTGCACTGCCAGCCACGCGGGGCGGTCAGGACGCGCGGTCGCCGTACGGGAGGGGCCCCGCGTACCCGGCCCGGAGTGGCGCCCAGCGCCCGGCCCACACGCGGGCGAGCGTCGCGGCCAGCTGGGCCAGATGCAGCCGGTCGTGCGCGACCCACGCGACGATGAGATCGAGGCCGGAGAGCCTGCTTCCGTCGGGGCGGGCGACGGCGGCGGCCAGCCGCTCCGGCGCGCTGCCGGCCAGCATGGCGAGGCTGGCGCGCCGGCGCTCGCAGAAGGCGGCCAGCACCGCCGGCGCGTCCGCGTCCAGGTAGCCGCGCTCCACCGCCCAGCGCTCGGGGTCGATGGGGGCGAAGCCGGCGCCGCCGTCGAGGATCACCCGGACGCGGGCGGCGAAGTCCTCGGCCTCCTCGTCGCGCAGGTGGCAGACGATCTCGACCGGCGCCCACTCTCCCGCCGCCGGTCGGGTCCTCCATGTCTCGGCGTCCAGGCCACCGAGCAGCGCCGTCAGCGCTTCCGGGAACCGTGCCAGGTCCTCGCGAACGGCGGCCAGGACGGCGGCCGCATCGTGCATCCCTTCAGGCCTCCAGCACCTCGGCGTTCGGGCCCGCCTCGAGCTCGCAGGCGTTCACCGTCATGGCCAGCATGCTGTAGTACCCGATCGTCCCCGTGAGCTGGATGAACCCCTCGTCGCCGAGCCGCTCGCGGAGCGCCTTCACGCTCGCGTCGTCCACGCGATGGGTCCGCACGAGCCTCCGCGTGAACTCCACGATCTGGGCGTCCTCGGACGGGATGCCGCGGGAGTGCCTCTCGCGGATCGCCGTGATGGTGGTCTCGGGGACGCCCAGCCGGCGCGCGCCGCCGGTCTGGGCGCCCCACACGTAGACGGCGTCCAGCTCCCGGGCGACCACCATCGCGGCGAGCACGCGGACGCGCATGTCGAGGGCGCCCTGGAAGCGGACGAAGGCGCCGAGGTGCGCGACCCGCCCGGCCAGCTCCGGGCAGTGCAGGAGCATCGTGAAGGGCCCCTGGATCGCCCCCCGGCTCTCCACGATGCCGTCCACGATGGCGTGATCCCGCGCCGGCACCTGGGTCTTGCTCGTGATGGCGGTCAGCCGGGCCATGGGCGGCCTCCTCAGCGGCCGACCGCCCGATACACCTCGGTCTCGAACTTCCCGAAGAGATCGACCGCGGTGTGATCGTAGAAGGGCAGGACCTGCGAGGCGAACACCCCGCAGACCTGGCGGGTGCGGTCGATCCAGAAGTACGTGTTCGCGAGCCCCGCCCAGGCGAGGCTGCCGGCCGCACGCCCGGTCGGGGCGGGCTCGGTGTTGATGAGGAAGCTGAGACCCCAGCCCTTGCGCATGCCCGGGAACAGCTCGACGTCGTTGGAGAGCGCGGGCATCGCGCTGCGCACGGCGGGGATGTCGAGCGCGCCGAGGTGGTTCTCGGACATGAGCGCGACGGTCTCGGGGCGCAGGATCTGACCGGCCGTCGCCCGGCCGCCGCTCATGATCATCCGGGCAAAGGCGAGGTAATCGCCGACGGTCCCGTAGAGCCCGCCACCGCCCATGTGGAACTCGGGATCCTGGGGAATCTCGAAGTCGATCGGGCTCAGCCCGCCGCCGTCACGCTGGTGGACCCGCGCGAGCCGGGCCCGCTGCGACGCCGAGAGCTTGAACGACGTGTCCTTCATGCCGAGCGGGCCGAGGATGTTTTCCTGGAGGTACCGATCGAGCCTCTGCCCGCTCACGGCCTCCACCATCTTGCCGGCCCAGTCGATGCCGATCCCGTACGCCCAGCGCTCGCCCGGGTCGAACATGAGGGGCGTCGTCAGCGCCGCGTTGGTGCAGGTGGTGATGCCCGGCGTCCCGGTGACCGCCTGGTACTGTGCGATCTCCGGGTTCCAGATCTCGTACGCGAACCCCGACGTGTGGGTGAGCAGGTGGCGGAGCGTGATCGGCCGGCTGGGGGCGCGCAGACGCGGCTGGCCCGCGCCGTCGAACCCCTCGAGCACCTTCGCCGCGCCCAGCTCGGGAACGACCTCCCGGGCCGGCCGGTCGAGACCGAGCTTGCCCTTCTCGACGAGCTGCATGGCGGCGGTGGCGGTGATGGCCTTCGTCATCGACGCGATCCAGACCACCGTGTCGAGGGTCATCGCGGCGTCCTGTCCGAGGTCACGCTTGCCGAACGCCCCCTCGTACACGACGTCCCGGTCGGTGGCGGCGGTCGCGACGATGCCCGGCATGGCCTTCGTCTCGACGGCCTGGCGGAAGATCGCGTCGATGCTCTGAAGCTGTGCCATGGATCCGTCTCCTTCCAGGGTCGGTCCGGTTACAGGAGAGGGTCGACGTGCCGCAGCGGGCGGCGCCAGCTTAGCGCAGGTGGCCGACCGCCTCAACGCCGGGACGACGCATCGCGTCGGTCACTCCATCGCGTCGGTCACTCCGCGGAGGGTGTCCCGGCGAGCTCGGCGAGCAGCGCGCGGCCCTCCGGCCACGGCCCGAACCCGGCCTCGGCGTTGATGTGGCCCGCGTGCGGCAGCGTCACCAGCCGGCTCTCCCACGCCCGGGCGAAGGCGGTCGCGCGCGCGGGTGCGACCAGCGGGTCGTCCAGGCTCGTCACGACGATGCTGGGGAAGGGCAGGCGCACGAGCGGGATGGGGCTGAAGCTGCGGACCTCCTCGGGCGTGGACGGCGAGTCGACATCCGCCGGCGCCACCAGGAGCGCGCCCCTCACCGGCGCGCTCGCGCGCGCGGCCCAGTGTGCCACGAGGGCGCAGCCGAGGCTGTGGGCAGCGAGCACCGGCGGCGTCGCACACGCGCGGACGTGACGATCGAGCGTGGCGAGCCAGGCGTCCAGGCGCGGCAGCAGCCAGTCGTCCTGCACGACCCGGCGGCACGCGGGGTCGGCGCGCTCCCAGTGGCTCTGCCAGTGGTCGGGCCCGGAGTCGGCGTAGCCGGGCAGCACGAGAACCGGCGTCGCGCTCACGCCGGGGGCGACGACTCCGCCAGCGGGACGATCGCGTAAACGCGCGGCTGGTCGCCGACGACGCGGGTCAGGTGCCCCCGGCCGGTCAGGTCCTCGGCCAGCACGACGTCGCCGGGTCCCACGCGCGCCACGGTGCCGTCGCCGACCTCGATCTCGGCGGTGCCGGACAGCGAGATCGAGTACTGGCGTCGGGGCGCGCAGTGCCAGTCGAGAACGTAGCCGGGCGGGGCGACGCGGAAGGCGATGCCGGTCGTCGGCTGCAGGGCCGTGGTCTCGCCGTGGGCGCCCTCGACGTCGGTGAAGGGCTTCAGCGCCAGCGGCACCTCCTCGAGGTGCGACTGCCCGTCGGCGCCGCTGTAGACGCGCCAGATCCTCGGCATCGTGGCGCGAGC
>JAICGY010000366.1 GCA_025922915.1 Candidatus Methylomirabilota bacterium
CTCCATCAGGATCCGCACGGCGTCGCCGACCTGGATCAGCGTGGCCGTGCCGACGGTCCGGCCGGCGGCGTCCTGCAGGCTCGCCGTCGCCGCGCCCGGCGCCGGAGCGACGCTCAGGACCGAGCAGGCGGCGAGCAGCAGCGGTACGACGACGAGCGTCGCGCCCCTCATCGCCCGGTTTCGCGCGCGAAGTCGGCCCGGGCGGCCCGGAGCGTGTCCGGGGATGCGAGCAGGTCCAGCGCCGTCAGGGCCAGGGCCTTGGCGCCCGCCACCATCCCCGTGCGCGCCAGGGGCGAGCGCGCCCACCCGGCGAACTCCCGGGAGTGGCCGGGCACTCCGTCCGGCGCGATGCGGACGTACGGATGGATGGTGGGCAGCCGCTGGCTGACGTTGCCGCAGTCCGTGGAGCCGTACCCGGCCGCGCCGTCGTCCGGATCCTCGGGGAAGTCGATCAGCTCCAGGTTGCGGCGGAAGAGGTCGGCCATGGTCGCGTTCGGCCGGAGGGGCTCGTGCACGATCGGGTCGTGTGTGACGTGCGCGCGACACCCGGTGGCGGCGGCCGCGCCCTCGGCGGCGGCCGTGAACCGCCGCAGCAGCTCCCAGCAGTAGTCGACCGACGTCGCGCGCAGGTAGAACTCGGCGCTCGTGTGCTCGGGGATGATGTTGGGCTGCTCGCCGCCCTTCGTGATGATCCCGTGCACCCGCGCGTCCGGACGCAGCTGCTGTCGCATGGCGTCGAGCGCGTTGAAGAGCCCGATCACCGCGTTGAGCGCGTTGGCGCCGCGCCACGGCCAGGAGGAGGCGTGAGCGGCGGTGCCGAAGAACTCGGCCGTCGCCTTGACGATCCCGAGGCTCGGCCGCCAGACCTGGGTGCCGCAGCGGCCGTGGATCATCATCGCCGCGTCGACGTTCTCGAACACGCCCGCCTCCAGGAGCTTGACCTTGCCGGCGCCGCCCTCCTCGGCCGGCGTGCCGATCACCTGGACGCGTCCCGGGAAGGGGAGGCGGCCCAGCGCGGCCGCGATGGCGGCCCCCGCCCCGGCGCCGGCCGTCGCGATCACGTTGTGCCCGCACGCGTGCCCGATGCCGGGCAGCGCGTCGTACTCGGCCATGATCGCGACGGTGGGACCCGGCCCGGTCCCCGCCACCGTCGCCCGGAAGGCCGTCGGCAGCCCGCCCACCCCGCGCTCGACCGTCGCGCCGTGCTTCTCGAGGAGCTCGCCGAGCCAGGCGTGCGCCCGCTCCTCCTGGAACGCCAGCTCGGGATGGTCGTGGATCCGATGAGAGAGCTGCTCCAGCTCGTCGGCGAGCCGGTCGACGGCCTCGATGACCTTCAGCTTGACCGGGGCCATCGCGTGGCTCACGGGCGCGCCGCGTCGAACTCGGCCCGGGCGCGGGCCACCAGCGCCGGATCGGCCAGGAGGTCGTAGCTCGTCATCGCCATGGCCGTCGCGGCGGCGCAGATGCCCTGGCGGGCGAGCGGCGTCACCGCGGCGGCCTCGAAGTCGCGCGAGTGGATGGGCGTGCCGTCGGGCGCGATCTTGAACATCGGCTGGATCGCCGGCACCACCTGGCTGACGTTGCCGATGTCCGAGGAGCCGGCGCGCTCGCGGATCTCCGGCGCTTCGGCGACGCCGAGCGCGGCGAGGTTCGCCCGGTAGAGACCGAGCAGCGTGTCGTTCCGCCGCATGGGCTCGTAGGCGTTCTCGTTCTCGACGATCCGGAGCGTGGCGCCGGTCGCGCGGGCGGCCCCCTCCCCGCAGGCGATCACCCGCTTGTGGAGCGCCCACATGTCGTCGAGCCGCGGCGCGCGCACGTAGAACGTGCAGGCCGCGAACTCGGGGATGATGTTGGGTGCCGCCCCGCCGTGGGTGACGATGCCGTGGATGCGCGCCTCCGGCCGCACCTGCTGCCGCAGCATGCTGACGTTGTTGAAGGTCTGGATGACGGCGTCCAGGGCGTTGACTCCTTCCCAGGGATCGGCCGAGGCGTGCGCGGCCTTGCCAGTGAACTCGAACGTGACCCGGACGATGCCCAGCAGGTCCATGTGCGGGCTCCACCGGTCGAACCCGTGGACCATCATCGCGGCGTCCACGCCGGCGAAGACGCCGCCGCGGATGAGCCGGATCTTGCCCCCGCCACCCTCCTCGGCCGGTGTCCCGAGCACCACGATCCGCCCGGGCGGCAGCTGCCCGCGCACGGCGGCAAGCGCGCCGCCCGCGCCGGCGCCCGCCGCCGCGATCGCGTTGTGTCCGCAGGCGTGGCCGATGCCGGGCAGGGCATCGTACTCGCAGAGGATCGCGACCGTCGGCCCGTCGCCCGTCTCGATCGTGGCGCGGAACGCCGTCTCGACGCCGGCGACGCCGGCCTCCACCTTGAAGCCCTGCTTGCCGAGGAAGTCGCAGAGCCAGCCCGCCGCCTTGACCTCCTCGTAGGCGAGCTCCGGCGTGTCGTGAATGAGGCGGGACAGCGCTTCGAGGTCGTCGGCGAGCCGGTCGACGGCTTGCGCGATGTGGTCCTTGACGCTCATGGAAGTCTCCCTGGGTCGCGGGGTGGGCCGGCGCCTGACGGCGCCAGCGGTGCGCAGACTATATCACCGGGCGTGCGGCTGCCCGGGGGGCCGCTCAGCGGGTGCGGTGGGCGGAGGCGTGTCCGGTCCGATCGAGGGCACCGCCAGGGGGCTGCGGTGTGTCGGGGCCGATGGAGGGCACCGCGGGGCAGCTGCGTCCGAGCGAGCCATTTGGCGGGCGCCGAGCGGTGCGGAGGCCACAAAATGCTTCGCTCCCGGGAGGGACTCGACGAGACTAGCCGTCGGGTCGGGGCGGCGCCAGGCTCGCCCCGTCCCGACGACATGACGCCCGAGCACATCGAGAGCCTCGTCGCCGAGCAGCGGCTGCAGCGGGAAGCGCTGCAGCAGGCCGCGGGCGCCCTCGCCGCGATGGCCGAGTACATGGGCTCGCTCGTCGCGCGCGCCCTGAAGGTGGTCCTCGTGTATCCCTGGGCGTCCAACCCGAGCGTCTTCCGGGCGGTGCTGGTCCAGAGCGCCCAGGAGGAGACGCGCCTCGCCGACGCGCTCCGGCGCTTCGCGGAGAAGGACGTCAAGCTGCCGATCGAGGACTGGCTGATCGCCCAGGACTTCCGGGTTGTGGACGTGGGCCGGATGACGGTCGGCGAGACTCGGGACGACACGCGGTCGCGGCGGTCCGCCGCCCCGGCCCGGGCGGTGGCGAAGGACGTGCCCGACGTCGGCGAGCTGAAGCTCGAGCTCGAGAGCCCGGAGCCCCGCGCGGAGGGCTAGCCGGAGGGCTCGCCGACCAGGTTCGCCACGCGATTGCCGAGGTCCTGGAGCGAGAGGCTGACCTTGAGCAGGTAGCCCGAGATCCCGAGGGCCGTCAGCTCCTCGATGTCCTGCTGCCGCGAGGAGCTCGAGACGACGAGCACGGGAACGTCCTTGGCGGCGTGGAGCGCGCGCAGCCGGCGAAGCATCTCGATGCCGCCCATCTTCGGCATCAGCAGGTCGAGCAGCACGAGGTCCGGGGGGGCCGCCTCGACGAGCCGCAGCCCTTCCTCGCCGTCGCCGGCCACCTGCACGGCATACCCGCGTCGCTCGAGCGCGGTCGTGCACGCCCGCCGCAGGAAGGCGTCGTCCTCGACGATCAGGATCCGTTTCACCGGGCCCGGCCCCCGCCCGCTCGTCACCGGGACACGATAGCAACTCGGTCCCGGGTCGCCTAGTTTTCCGCCGCCGGTGTATCCTCGCGCCGAGCGCCTGTAGCTCAGTCGGACAGAGCGTCGGACTTCGAATCCGAAGGTCGCAGGTTCGATCCCTGCCAGGCGCACCATCCCATCGACGATTCAGGAGGCCACGTCCCGTCGAGGGTATGAAAAACATTTCCAGTGGCGGGGCGATCGAGGCCGCTGCTAGGCTGCGCGCC
>JAICGY010000367.1 GCA_025922915.1 Candidatus Methylomirabilota bacterium
ACGCGGTGGAACGTGTAGCCCTTGGCGCACTGCCGGGGATTCCAGTTCGCCGTCGCGTGGTTGCCGTCGAGGTCGGCGTACGTCTGGTAGTCGTAGGTGTTGCCGAGCCGCGTCACGATGCCGTTGCGCACGAACGCGCGCACCCGGCAGGCGTGGGTGTCGTTCGGCGAGCAGACCCAGTCGAAGCTGCGGTCGTATCCGTACTGCTCGCGGTAGATCTTCTCCCAGTCGCGCTCGATCGATCCGGCCAGCGGGTTCTGGTCGGGATCGGCGGCGGCCAGCAGCCGCAGCGGCAGCCCGAGCTCGACCGCGGCCGCCGTCCCGGCGGCCGCGCCGAGCCAGCGGAGGAATTCCCGGCGCTCCATCCCGCTCATGTGGCGTCTCCCCTAGGTGGTCACGGCTCGAGCACGAGGTCCTGCCAGATCGTCACCGACTTCTTCCCGTCGCGGTCGCCGGCGCTGCCGTTCCACACCGCGAAGCCCACCGGCACCGTCGTTCCCGGCGTGAGCGTCACCGCCTGCACCCCCGGGCCCGCGAGGTCGCGGCGCAGCATGACGCGATACGTCCCGGTGGCGTACACGCCGCGGCCGTCCACCGCCTGGTCGGCCCGCGGCCGGGCGCGCAGCGTGCCGAAGCCCTGGGCGACGAGGTCCTCCGTCGGGCTCTTGCGCAGCGGGTCGGAGACGATGTTGCCCGCCCCCCAGCCGGTGACGAAGACCGGGTCCGAGCCGAGCGTGAGGGCCTGGCGGGTCGGCTGCTCCACCGCCGACACCGTCGAGTTCGGGTAGGAGTCGATGCCGAGGTTCGGGTAGACCTTCTCCAGATCCTGGAACGCGGGCTCGAGATCGGCCTGACGCTCCGACTTCCACATCCAGATGTTGACGTGCCGGGCGCGGCTGCCCATCGCGAAGAACGGCGGGTCGGGCGTCAGCGCGAACTGCACGGCGACGGCGTCGCGGAAGTCCTGGGGGCGCATCGCGGTGTGGTCGTGCGTTCCGTCCGACCACGTCAGCAGGAGCGCGATCTGCCGGCCGTCGTGGAGCGCGCGCACGGTGAGCTCCTCGGGCCGGTCGCTCCGCCACCAGAGCGGCATCAGGTGCAGGTTCACCGGCGGTGTCACCCGCCACGCCCCCGCGTCCGGATGCTCGGGGACGCGCTCGACGCGGCGGGCGACGAGGCGGAACTCCCGCATCTCCGCGCGCTCACGCTGGCTGTCGCTCGACCACGAGCGGATCAGGTTGACGAGGTGCCACGCCTCGGCGCCCCAGGCCCAGTCGCTCATCGGCATCGGCGTGCCCGGGATCCCGGCCACGATCCGGCGGTAGAGGTGCGCGGGATCCGGCGAGCCCTTGAAGACGCCGACCGTCAGGTCGCGCGGGCGCGTCGGGTAGCCGGAATCGTCCTTCTGGTCCTCGCCGCCGTCGCCCTTGCCCGTCGGGCCGTGGCACGAGGCGCACGCGTCCGCGTACCGCTCGAGCGCCAGCTTGCGCGCCTCGGCGGTGAAGGGCGGCGCCGGCGGGACGTGGATGACACCCTGCCCCGACTGGCCCTCGCCCGGGGGGACGACGGCGGGCGGGACCGTCCACGGCTTGGCGGCGAGGCTCTTGATGTAGTGCACCAGCCCCCAGCGCTCGTCCTCCGGCAGGTGGCCCCAGGACGGCATCGCCGAGCCCGGCATCCCGCGCGAGATCGTCCGGTAGAGGTCCTCGTCGGTCGGCCGCCGCCGCCCCGGGGGCCTGGGGCCCGGAGACGGGGGACGGGGCCGACGTGAGGCGGGCCGGCGCCGGGGTCCGGGCGGCGGGCTGAGAGCCCCGGCACCCCGCGAGGACCAGCACGGCCAGGGCCACGACCACCGACAGCGGAACTCCCGGCCGTCCACGCATGGGCATCACCGGCCCCCCTTTTGCCGGCGTAGTCTGAGCCGAGCGGGCGCGGCGCCGATATGATGCGCGTCATACCGCCGCCCCGTCGCCGTGAGGCCCGGGGAGAGCGCGGGTCTAGGCGGCCGGCCGCGTCAGCGACGCCACCAGATCACGACCGCGCGCTTCCGCAGCGGCGCCACCCACGCGTCGCCGTCGCGCTGCAGCCGCGCGGCGAGGAAGCCGCGGAGGAAGCGGCGGGGCGCCTCGCCCGCGAGCTTCATGTACGTCATCCAGAACTCGCAGGCCTCGTCGAGGGTCGCGAACGGCTGGTCGGAGCGGTACTCGATCGGCGCCACCACCGGCGCGATGCCGAGCCGCGACAGCGTTTCCAGCGTGTCGCTGGCCCCGCAGCGGCGCCCGGTCTCGTACGGCCGCCCGAGGAGCCGCGGGTAGAGCTCGGCGTAGAAGAACTTGTCGCCGCCGCCGGCGTCGCGCACGAGGAGCACGGCCCTCCGGGCCACCTCGCCGACGGAGGCGAGGAAGTCGGCGCCGCCACCCAGCAGCGGGCCGACGTGGGCGCACACCACCAGATCGTGCGGGGCCGGCGCTGCCTCGCCCCACGCCGCCGGGATCACCGTCACGTTGGCGAGCCCGGCCCGGGTGGCGGCACGGCGCAGCGCCCCCGCCAGGGCGGGGGCCGGCTCGAGCGCGGTGACGTGCGCGAGCCGGCGGGCCAGCGGCAGGGCCAGGGCCCCGAAGCCCGCGCCCACGTCGAGCGCGGAGCGGCACTCCGACAGCACCGGGGCCGCCGCCGCCAGCACGCGGTCGGCGTAGTCGCTCCCGGCGTTGGCGCGCTCGTACCAGGCGACCGTCCGCTCGGTCCAGACGTCGTCGGGGAGGACGCTCAGGCCGCCCCTCTCAGCTCGCGCGCGAGCCCGTCGACCGCCGCCTCCGCCGCCGGCGCGGCCGGCCCGCCCTGCTCCACCTCCACGCTCTCGAACTCGCGACGGATCGCCTGCTGCGCCTGCTCCTCGAGCACGGCGTCGGCCATCGGGAAGAGCACGTCGTTCTCCTTGTCGATGTGCTGCCGGAGGAGGCTCACATACTGGCGCGCGGCCGCCGTGCGCCGCGCGTCCGGGCCGTCCGCCATGGCCCGGATGAGCTCGCGCCCGGCCACGTGCTCGGCGAGCATGACGGCGACGGGGCCGCCCTCCGCGGGCACGCCCGCCTTCACGAGGGCGGGGAACAGCGCGCGCTCCTCCTTGGCGTGATGACTGGCGTCGGCGAACTCCCGCAGCCAGGCCACCGCGCGCTCCCACCAGCCGTCGGGGACGCGGCCGTCCGCGGGGAGACGGTCGGCGGCGGACTCGAGGACGGCGAGCGCTCTGAGGATGACGCGGTGCTCCTCGCGAAGGACGTCGGTCGGGCTGTTCATCGCAGCACCTCCTTCCTGCCCAGGTATAGCCGGCGCGCGCGCCCCCGCCCTATGACCCCCGTCATAGCCCCCGCGGCCGGACCTCCCCTCACAGCCGGAACAGCTCGCGGGCGTTGTCGCGGACGAGCTTGCGCCGGGCGTCGTCCCGGAGCCCGAGGCCGTCCACCTGGTCCAGGCTCTCCTTCCAGGGCAGGCCGTTGGTGCCCCACACGGCGCGGTCCTGCCCCATGCGGCTGCCGATGAAGTTGACGATCTCCGGCTTCAGGTACTTCGGCATCCACGCGTCGATGCCGAACCACACGTGCTCCCACTTGTAGCAGACGCTCATGAGCTCCTCGACCCAGGGCCAGCCGGTGTGGGCGCCCAGGATGCGGAGCGTCGGGAAGTCCGAGGCCACGTGGTCGAGGTAGATCGGCCGCCCGTGCTCGCTCGGCATGGCCTCCAGCACGTGCCCCGCCTGCACGGACACCGCGACGTCCAGCTCCACGCACTTGGCGTAGAGCGGGTACATCTTCTTGTCGTGCAGCGGGATGTCGAAGCCGTAGATGTGGACGTACACGCCCTTGAAGCCGTGCTGGGTGACCGCCCGCTCGATCTCGGCCAGGCTCTCCTTGATGCGGAACGGGTTGTAGCCG
>JAICGY010000368.1 GCA_025922915.1 Candidatus Methylomirabilota bacterium
CATAAACCGTGACGAAACCGTCCTCGTGCTCGATCTTGACGACTCGGCCGTAGAGGTCCTCGACCCCGCTCGTGACCACCGTGCCCGGGGCGGCGGCCACGATCGGCGTGCCCGGCTCCGCCTTGATGTCGAGCCCGCGATGCCAGCCGCTCCGCCGCCGGCCGAACGGCGACGTCACCGGGCCCTCCAGGGGCCAGATGAAGAAGGCAGGCCCCTCGGCGAAGTCGGGAACCTTCAGCACGACGTTCCGCGGAGGACGAGCGCGGGGTCCGGGCCCGCGGCGCCGTGGTCCGGCCCCCGGCGCCCGGCGCGCCGCCGGGTCGCGGGCCGCACGGCTCACGGACATCACCTGGCGCTCGGGCACGGCGAGGCGCCGGCCGACGCGCAGCACGGCGCGCGCGGAGATGCCGTTCGCTTCGCAGAGCGCCCGCAGGCTGATGCCGTGCCGATGCGCGATCGCCGACAGGGTGTCCCCCTCGACGACCACGTGGGTAAGCAGCGAGTCGGGGGCCGCTCCCGCCACCCCGGTCGCGAGCACGAGCAGCGCCGCCACGGCCACCACGGGCGCGGCGGAACGCGGAGGACCGCTCACGCCTCGAACTCCGCGAACCGGATGTCGAAGCGGGCGAACCGGCCGCTGGCCGGAAGCCAGCGGACGTCGACGTGCTCCACGCGCGAGAGCGGCGGGCCCTTCTCCAGCACGCGCACGAGCTCCTCGATGACGGGGCGAGCCCCCTCGACGCGCACGCGCACACGCCCGTCCTTGAGGTTCATGACATAGCCGGCGAGGCCGAGGAGCGTCGCGCGGTGCCGGGCGAAGTTCCGGTAGCCGACTCCCTGCACCCGCCCCTCGACGAGGATCTCGGCTGCAGCCTTCGCCCCGCTCACGCTCGCACCGTCTCGTCGTGACCGCGCCGCCCGGCGACCGGTACATGCCGGCCGCCGGGCGGCGAGAAAGGTGGTCGGGGCGAGAGGATTTGAACCTCCGACTTCACGGTCCCGAACCGTGCGCGCTACCAGGCTGCGCTACGCCCCGGTGACGACCGGCCCATTGTACACGACCTGGCCACCGCCCGGGCTCAGCCCTCCCAGGCGTACTTGCCGACGAGGCGCACGAACTTGCACTCGCCGTGGGGGCGCGTGCGGATCTCGCCGCGCACCCGCTCGACGAGGGTGAGCACCTGGCTGTCGGCGGTGCCGACCGGAATGACCATGCGCCCCCCCTCGGCGAGCTGCTGGAGCAGCGGCGGGGGGACGTCGGGGCCGCCGGCCGTCACCAGGATGCGGTCGAACGGCGCCTCGTCGGGCCAGCCGAGCGCGCCGTTGCCGACGCGGATCCAGACGTTCGCGTAGCCCAGCGCCTCCAGCGTCGCGCGCGCGCGCTCGGCCAGCCGGGGCAGCCGCTCGATCGAGCACACGCGCCGCGCCAGCTCGGCCAGCACGGCGGTCTGGTAGCCCGAGCCGGTGCCGATCTCGAGCACCTTCTCGCGCCCCGTGAGCTCCAGGAGCGACGTCATCAGGCCGACCATGTACGGCTGCGAGATCGTCTGCTCCTCGCCGATCGGCAGCGGGCGATCGCCGTAGGCGAACCCGTGGAGGCCCTCCTGCACGAACCGGTGCCGCGGCACGCGCCGCATGGCCGCCAGCACGCGCTCGTCCGCGATGCCGCGCCCCGCCACCTGCTCGGCCACCATGCGCTCGCGCTCGCGCGCGAAGCGGCCTTCGCCGTCGCCCTCGGCCCGCCGCCGGTCCACTCAGGCCTTCGGCGGGCGGCGCCGGCTCGCCGTCCCCCGCTCGCCCCGCAGCTGCGCGGTCAGCGCCGGCGACCACTCGTGCATCGCGGCCAGCGCACGGTGATTCGTCAGGTCCAGGTGCAGCGGCGTCACCGCCACGTGCCCCTCGTGGACGGCCCCCATGTCCGTGCTCTCGAGGGCCTCCCACGTCGGCGCGCCCCCGCCGATCCAGTAGTGCGTCCGACCGCGCGGGTCGACCTGCTCGACGACCTTGCCGCTGTACACGCGGTGCCCCAGCCGCGTGAAGCGGATCCCCGCCGGCGCCGTCGGCGGCACGTTGACGTTCAGCAGCGTCTTCGGGGGCAGCCCGCCCACGAGCACGCGGGTGGCGATGAGGCGAGCGACGCGGGCGGCATCGGCGAGATCGCCACCCTCGGCCAGCGACACCGCGATGGAGGGCACGCCGAGGAGCGTGCCCTCCATCGCCGCCGACACGGTCCCCGAGTAGGTCACGTCGTCGCCCAGGTTCGAGCCGTGATTGATCCCGGAGGCCACGAGCACCGGGCGCTCCGGCAGGAAGCCGAGCACGGCCATGTTCACGCAGTCGGAGGGGGTGCCGTTGACCGCGAAGCGGCGCTCGCCGGCCGGCTGCGCGCGCAGCGGGCGGTGCAGCGTGAGCGCGTGGCCGCAGGCGCTCTGCTCGCGCTCGGGCGCCACCACCCACACCTCGCCCAGCTCCGCCAGGGCCTCGGCGAGCGCGGCGAGCCCGGGCGCATGAACGCCGTCGTCGTTCGTGACGAGGAGCACGGCCATCGAGGCGATGCTACCAGACGGTCGGGGGTGCGACCGGGGGCGGGGACGGTGCGACGGGCGTCGGGATGCCCCGACGCCCGTGCGCGTGGTCGGGGCGACTGGATTTGAACCAGCGACCACCGGACCCCCAGTCCGGTGCGCTACCGGGCTGCGCTACGCCCCGGCGTGACAAGCGTGAATTGTCGCAGAATCGGCACGCGCCTTCAAGGCGCCAACCGGGCGCGGAGCGCCTGCAGCCGCTCGCGGATCCGGCGCAGGGCATCGCCATAGGCGGCCTCGCGCAGGCCGAGGTCCAGCTGCTGCTCCTTGCGCCGCGACTCCGCGAGCAGCCGCTTGCGCGCGCCCTCGAGCGTCAGCCGCTCGTCGTAGAGCAGGGTCTTGATCCGCTGCACCAGCTCCAGGTCGCGCGGCCGGTACAGCCGCTGCCCGGCCGGATTCTTCTTCGGCCGCAGCAGCTTGAACTCCGACTCCCAGTACCGCAGCACGTAGGCGGGGACGCCCGTGATCTCCTCGACCTCGCCGATGCGGTACCAGAGCTTCTCGGCGGTCTCGATGGGCACGGGCCTCAGGCCGTCGGCGGCGCGCCCGCCGCCCGCCTGGCCGCGAAGTCCGCCGCTGCGCCGGCGTTGATCCGCTGCTTGAGCCCCTTGCTCGGCTTGAACGTGAGCACCTTGCGCGCGGTGATCTCGATGCTGTCTCCCGTCTGGGGGTTGCGCCCCCGGCGCGAGGCCTTGCGGCGGATCCGGAAATGCCCGAACCCGACGATCTTCACGTCCTCGCCCTTCTCGAAGCAGCGGAAGATGATGTCGAACACGTTTTCCACGACCGCGGACGACTGGCGCTTGGACAGGCCGTGCGCGGCTACCGCGTTGATGAGGTCGTTCTTGGTCACTGTGCGCCGTCACCTCCTCCGGCGGCCGACGCGCCCTCGGCGAGGCGCGGCCGCGACCTTCTCGGTCGGACGGGCGAGCAGGACGGCGGTCACCCGTCCCCTCGCGCGAGGAACGGCTTGTAGCCCTTGGCCTGGGCGTCCTGGAGCGCCGTCTGCGCGGTCTCGCGATCCGGGAACGGCCCGATCCGGACGCGGTGCCACGTCTCTTCAGCAGTCTCCTCGGCAGGCGGCGCGGTGGCGGCAACCGCACGCGGCGCGCGCTTCACCTGGACCCTCAGGCCACTGACGGCCAGATCCTTCGACAGCATGACGGCCTCCCGCAGCGGCAGGCTCGGGCGCACCACGACCGAGTCGTCGCCGGACGCCTCCGCGTTCAGGCCGCGCCCGGTGATGCGCTGCGCGAGGTCGGCTGGCGGCACGCCGCTCACGTAGACGTCGTACTGGTCGGGCCCGCTCGCGGCCTTCGCGGGAGCCG
>JAICGY010000369.1 GCA_025922915.1 Candidatus Methylomirabilota bacterium
ATCTTCGCGCCCTTGATCGGCTGGCCGGCCTCGAAGCCCATGTGGGCGAGCGCCTCGCGGTAGGTCGGCCGCTCGGGCTCGGCGGCGGACTCGGGCGAGGGAATGCGCTGGCCGACGCCCAGGGACATGCCGGGGTTGATGCCCCACGTCACCACCGGCTCGATGGCGCCGCCGTCGATGCGGGCGACGTCATCGAACGTGGCTCCGGCCTCGGTGGCCACGCTCTTCCACCACCCGACCGCCCGCTCGAAGGCCTCGCCCGCCGGCGCGTAGGGGCGGCCGCGCAGGTAGTCGAACGTGGTCGTGTCGGGGTTCACGTAGCCGAAGCGCGCGCCGCCCTCGATGGACATGTTGCAGACGGTGAGGCGCTCCTCCATCGTCATGCGCTCGATGACGGGGCCGGCGTACTCGTAGGCGTAGCCGACGCCGCCCTTGACGCCGAGCACGTTGATGATGGTCAGGATGACGTCCTTGGCGAAGACGCCCTTGGCGAGGGTGCCCTCCACCCGCACCTGGCGCAGCTTCGGCTTGGCCATGGCCAGGCACTGGGTGGCCAGCACGTCGCGGACCTGGGTGGTGCCGATGCCGAAGGCGATGGCCCCGACGGCGCCGTGGGTGGAGGTATGGCTGTCGCCGCAGGCGATCGTCATGCCCGGCTGGGACAGGCCCAGCTCCGGCCCGATCACGTGGACGATGCCCTGGCGGCCGCCCGCCATGTCGAAGAGCGGCACGCCGAACTCCTTGGTGTTGCGGTACATGTGCTCCGCCATGTCCTCCGCCATGGGGTCGGCGTAGGGGCGGGCCTGGTTGTCCGTGGGGATGATGTGGTCGAGCGTGCCGAAGGTGCGCTCGGGCATCCGCACCTTGAGGTTCGCGTCCTTCAGCATCTGGAAGGCCTGGGGCGTGGTCACCTCGTGGATGAGGTGCAGGCCGATCAGGAGCTGGGTCTGCCCGGACGGCAGCGTCCGGACCGTGTGCGCCTCCCAGACCTTGTCGAGCAGCGAGCGTGCCATGGAATCTTCCTCCGCGGCGCGTATCGTGCCGCATCGGGGCCCTCGAGTCCAGCCGCCCGGGGGTCCGGCGCCGCCCCCGGCTGGTGGGCGGGCGAAAAGCGCTCGCGCCGGGCGCAGGCACGCGGCGGGGGGTGCGGTTGCGTGCCGGCCGCACGGCGGGCCATCATCGCCCGGTGCCACGGGGCAAGCCCAGACCTTCCCACCGGACAAGACAGCGGACGACCCGGCGGACGACACCCGGGACGACGCGACGGACGACTCGGCGCACGACCCGAGTGGCCCGCGTTCCCGCCTCCCTCGTCAGCACCCGCACCCGGGACGGCCTGACGCTCGCCGGCGTGATGGCCGAGCCCCCGCGCCGGGGGCAGACCGCGCTCGTCTGGGTGCACGGCCTCGGGTCCTCCTTCGCCTCCGGGCAGCCGCTCATCGGCGCGCTGGCGGCCCGGCTCACCGCGGTGGGGCTGGCGTACCTGAAGCTCAACACCCGGGGCCACGACGTGGTGGCGCGCGGCCGGGGCCGGCGGCTGGAGGGCGCGGCCTTCGAGCGCTTCGGCGCGTGCGTCCACGATCTGCGGGTGACGATCGACCTGGCCCGCCAGGCCGGGTACGGCCGGGTGATCCTGGCCGGCCACTCGACGGGCGCCAACAAGGTCCTCCACTACGTGGCCCGGGCTCGCGACCGGCGGGTCGCCGGTCTCATCCTCCTCGGGCCCGTCTCCGACGTCGCCGGCGAGATGAAGAAGGTCGGCCGCCGCGAGCTGGAGCGCCGCGTGGCCGTGGCCGAGCGGATCGCCCGGCGTGACCCCGATGCCCTGGTCCCGCCGGCCTTCGGCTTCCACGGGGCGCGGCGCTACCTGAGCCTCTACCGGCCGGGTGGGGCGGAGGACGTGTTCCCCTACTACCGTCCCGGCGCCCGGTGGGCGGCGCTCCGGCGGGTGCGCCTGCCGCTGGCGGTCTTCCTGGGCGGGCGCGACGAGTTCCTCGACCGGCCGGCGGCGGAGGTGATGGACGCCTTCCGGCGCAATGCCACCCGCGTGCGCTCGTTCACCGGCGTGATCGTCCCCGGGGCGAGCCACGGGTTCGCCGGCCACGAGGCCGCGCTGGCGCGGTCGATCGTTCGCTGGGCGCAGCGCGAGGGGCTCGGTCGTCGCCCGCGGCTCGGCGGCCGCGCGAGGCTCGGCGGCCCGTCCAGCGCCCGCGCGTGACGAGGCCTCGCGCCAGACCGCGCTCGCTGGCTCGATTTCTGCTCGGTTGCGCCGGTGTGCCGGAAGGCGGAGTGGTCAGAGCAGCAGCGGTCACGGTGGTGACGGCCGGAGTCATCACCGGCCTCTACTATGGCCAGATCGTCCTCATCCCGGTCGCGCTCTCGATCCTCCTGAGCTTCCTGCTGACGCCGGCCGTCCGGCTCTTCGAGCGCCTCGGGCTCAACCGCCTCCTCGCCGTGCTCGCCGTCGGCCTCGTCGCGTACACGGTGGTGGCCGCGACGGCCTGGATCCTCACCCTGCAGACCGCCAGTCTCGTGGAGGGCCTGCCGCAGTACCGCGAGAACATCCGCGAAAAGGTGGCCGACATCCGTGGCCTGGGCCGCGGTGGAGCCATCGAGCGCCTGCAGGAGACCCTCGAGGAGGCGACGGAGGAGACTCCGGCCGGCGACACGGCGGCGCCGCCCAGGCCCGCCGAGCCCGGGCCCGTCGTCGTCGAGCGGGATCGAGGGTGGGATCTGTGGAGCATGCCGGGCGCGCTCGGGCCGTGGCTGGCCCCGCTCGCGACCGCGGGGCTCGTCGCGGTGCTGGTGCCGTTCATGCTCCTCGAGCGCGGGAGGCTCACCGACCGCGTCATCCAGCTCATGGGGCGCCGCCGCCTGGCCATCACGACCCGGGCGCTGGAGGAGACGGCGGAGCGCGTCACCCGCTACCTCGTCATGCAGACGATCGTGAACGGGACCTACGGCGTGCTCGTGGCCCTCGGCCTCTTCCTGATCGGCGTGCCGTACGCGGTGCTGTGGGGCTTCCTCGCCACGGTGCTCCGCTTCATCCCGTACGTCGGCCCGTGGATCGCGGCGGTGCTGCCGGTCGCGCTCGGTCTCGCGGTCTTTCCCGGCTGGACGCGACCGGCCCTGGTGATTGCCCTCTTCGTGGTGCTCGAGCTGTTCAGCAACCTCGTGATGGAGACGATCCTCTACGCCGGCAGCGCCGGCGTGTCCCAGGTGACTCTCCTCGTGGCGGTCGCGGTCTGGACGGCGCTGTGGGGCCCGATCGGGCTCATGCTGGCGACGCCGCTCACGGTCTGCCTCGTGGTGTTCGGCAAGCACGTGCCGGAGCTCCGGTTCCTCGTGGTGCTCATGAGCGACGAGCGCGTGGTGGCGCCGGACGTCGGCTTCTACCAGCGGCTCCTCGCCGGAGACCCCGACGATGCCCTGGAATACCTCCAGGAGTGCGCGAGGACGCGGTGCGCCGACCCGCACGACGGCGTCCTGCTGCCCGCGCTCGAGCACGTCCGGCGCGACCGCGCGGCGGGGATGATCGGCGCCGAGGACGCGGCCCGCGTGGTGCAGGGGATCGCGGGCATGGTCGACCAGCTGGACGAGGGGGACGGGCCGCCCCCGGACGCCGTCGAGGACGGCGCTGCCGTGCTGGGGTGCCCGGCCGTCGACCGCGCCGACGAGGCCGCCCTCCGGATCCTCGCCCGGCTGGTGGCCGCGGACGGGATCCGGATGGAGGTGCTGCCGGCGGAGCTGCTCACCGGCGAGGTCGTGGGCGAGATCATGGCGCGGCGTCCGCGGGCGGTGGTGATCGGCAGCCTGCCGCCGGGCGGGCTCGGCGAGACGCGCCACCTCTGCAAGCGGCTGGCGGCGGCGTCGGCGGGACCCTGGGTGCTGGTGGCCCGCTGGGGTGTCGTC
>JAICGY010000370.1 GCA_025922915.1 Candidatus Methylomirabilota bacterium
CCCCCTCAGGGGGATGGACTCCCCACGCGCTGTCAAGCGGCAATCTGGTGGTGCCGGCGGTTCGGGTCATAGAGTGTGCCCGTGCTGAGCATGCGGACGAGGACGTTGAGGAGACGATCAGCGACGCCCCGCAGGGCCCGCGCGTGGCCGTGCCGTTGCCGCAGGCGGTCGTAGTGCGCCCGACTGTGCGGATCGAGCCGGATCGCATTGCTGGCCCAGTGAAACAGGGCGGCGCGCAGGCGGCCGTTACAGCTACGGCGCATCGAGACCAGGCGGGTCTTGCCGCTCTGGCGGGTGACCGGGGCGGTGCCAGCGTGCGCGCGCACGGTCTGATAGTCTCGAGCTGCCAGAGGCCGCGACGCCTCGGCGAGCATCGTGGCGGCGACCAGTCTCCCGAGCCCCGGCATGGAGCGGAGGACAGTCACGTCACGATGCTCCGGTCGCTCCGCCTCCGCCGCCGGCGTCGCCAGGAGCGTCAACCACCGCTCGAGCCGCTGCTCGCAGTGCGTGCGCTGCGCGTGGACCAACTGCAGCCGGGGCAGGAGCAGCCCAACGTGCTCCTGGGCGGCCTCCCCGGTGCCGGGCGCGACGGGCAACGGCGGCTCCTGCAGCGCGGCGTGCACGGTGTCGGCGGTCAGCCGGCGGATCCGATGGCGTGCCAGCAGGGCCCGCACAGCGCTGAGTGTCAGCCGACGGCCCTGCGCGGGCGTGGGCGCCTGCTCCAGCAAGGCCCAGAGCCAGGGGGCATCGGCCGCCGGACTGAGCGCCAGCAGCTGAGGGTAGAAGCGCCACAGTTGCTCGCGCAGCCGATTGGTCAGGCGGCTGTGCTCCTCCTGCAGCTCGCCGTGCAGGCGGGACAGCTCGCGCACCCGGAGGACCTGC
This sequence comes from Candidatus Methylomirabilota bacterium, assembly GCA_025922915.1. Lineage (GTDB taxonomy): Bacteria > Methylomirabilota > Methylomirabilia > Rokubacteriales > CSP1-6 > JAICGY01. The sequence goes on from JAICGY010000370.1 coordinate 883, forward strand.
GGATCCTCGAGATGCAGGCGGCGGAAGGCGTGGCGGTCGGTGCGCAGGGCGTCGGCCGCCACGAAGGCATCCCGGCGATCGTCTTTGGCCCCGGCGACCGTATGGCGATCCCGAAAGCGGTCCAACTGCTTGGGATTAATCGCGAAGACGTGACAGCCCTGCTCGAGCAGGACATCCACCACGGCGCCGTGCGGCACTTCGATGGCCACCGCGATGCGCGCCGGATCACTCACGTGCTGCCGCAGACGGCTCACCAGCGCGGCCAGCCCGGCCCCGGTGTGGGGCACCACCAGTTCGTCCAGGCGTTCCCCGCCCGGGCCCAGCACGCAGACCTGGTGGTTCTGCGTCGCCCAATCCACTCCCACGTTAAGTTCGTAGTCGTCCGGCATCGATCCTCCCTGGCTCGCGATGATCGTCCCCGGCGCCACCGTGGTGCGGGTCGCCCCTGTATCGGCGCTCGTAGCGCGACTCCCCACTGGACCGTGCACCACGGCATCCTCGGCGGGGCGCAGTCCATCCCGGGTGCTCATGGCACCGGGGCTCTTAGGCGCTCCCGCCGAGGCGGCCGTGACGCTGAGAAGCATACAGGGGGGCACGCGCTCGCCCCGTCCGGAGCGAGCATGCCGCGACAGGCGAGCCCTGCGGGCGCGGCCCAGCCCCACGCGCCCCCACCACCCGCGCCCAGCCGCCGCGCGTGAGCGTGTTCATGAATAGTCCGCGCTAGACGGAGGCCAGAGAGGATCCATGCCCAAGGCGCTCGACGGGATTCGCGTGCTCGACCTCACCCAGTACGAGGCCGGCCCCAGCTCCACGCAGATGCTGGCCTGGCTCGGCGCCGACGTCATCAAGATCGAGCCTCCGAGCGGCGAGCCCGGGCGCACCGCGCTGTCCGACACGCGCGGCGAGGACGCGTGGTTCTTCATGTTGCTGAACTCGTGCAAGAAGGGCGTGACGCTGAATCTCAAGTCGCCCCGTGGCAAGGCCATGTTCGAGGCGCTGGTGAAGCGCAGCGACGTCGTCGTCGAGAACATGGCGCCCGGGGTCATGGACCGGCTCGGCCTCGGCTACGAGCACCTGCGGCGGCTGAACCCGCGCCTCATCCACGCCTCCGTGAAGGGCTTCGCCAGCGGCGGGCCCTACGCGGACTACAAGAGCTTCGAGTGGATCGCCCAGGCGATGGCCGGCGCCATGAGCATGACCGGCGCGCCGGACGGCCCGCCCACCAAGGCCATCGGGGGCCTGGCCGACACCGGCGCCGGCCTGCACACCGCGATCGGCATCCTGGCCGCGATCATCCAGCGGCAGGCCACCGGCGTGGGCCAGCAGGTCGAGGTCGCGCAGCAGGACGCCGTCGTCAACCTGCTCCGCATCCACCTGCGCGAGACCTACGTCAGCGGCAAGCCGGCGCGGCGCCAGGGCAACCGCTCGGCGGCAGCGGCGCCGTCCAACATCTATCGCTGCAGCCCCGGCGGCCCGAACGACTACGTCTTCATCCACTGCGCCACCCAGGAGATGTGGATCTCGCTGACGAAGATCGTCGGCCGGCCCGAGCTGGGCACCGACCCGCGCTACGAGGACCGGCGCGACCGCGTGGCGTTCATGGACGACATCGACGCGATGATCGAGACGTGGACGGCCGACCGCCCCAAGCACGAGGTGCTGCGGATCCTGGCCGGCGCCGGCATCCCGTGCGGGGCGGTGCTCGACTCGGCCGAGGTCCTGTCGGACCCGCACCTGCGCCAGACGGGCTTCATCACCGATCTCGAGCATCCGCGGCGGGGCGTCTACCCGATGCCGGGCAACCCCGTGCGGCTCTCGGATTCGCCCACCGAGGTGGTGCGCTCGCCCCTGCTCGGCGAGCACAACGCCGAGATCTTCGGCACGCTGCTGGGCGTCGGGTCTGAAGAGCTCGAGACCCTCCACCGGGACGGCGTCATCTGAGGTAGGAGCGGGCGGGCGGCAGCAGCGCGGCGACCTCGATCAGCACCTCGGGGCGCGCCAGTGGCGCGACCGAGGCGCCGGGCTGCAGGACTGTGACGTCCCGGTAGCGCCAGCCGGAGGATTGCACGGAGGCGGTCACCGGGTCGCGGCACACCTCGAGGGCGCGGTCCACGAGGTTCAGGATCCAGTAGTCCGCGATGCCCGCGCGCGCGTAGAGCGCGGCCTTGGTCCCGCGATCGTCGGCGAGCGAAGATTCGGCGACCTCGACCAGCAGGACGGGGCGCGAGGGGTGGGCCGTCGCGTAGTCGTATCGAGTTCCCGGCACCACGGCGACGTCCGGCTCAGGCTCCGACTCCTCGTCGAGGGCGATCGGCATCTGGCCGCGCACCACCCACCCGGCCCCGAAGCACCCGCGCAGGACGTCCTCGACCAGGCCAACCGCGGTGGCGTGCAGGCTCCCCTGCGGCTCCCTGACCATGAGGTGGCCGCCGAGCAGCTCGAGATGCTCGCCGGGTCGGAAGATCCCCAGGTGGATGAGGCGATCGTACTCGACCCGGGTCCAGCGTCGCGTGCGCGTCGGCGTCGTCGCCATCGCTCTCACGCTATCGATTCGCGACGCCACCGTCAATGCCGCACCGGCGAGACACGGACGGCATCGACTTTACGCCGGTCCCACGAAGCCGATGTAGGTGCCGCAGGCGTCGGTCGGACCGACCAGCATCGCCTGCTCGCCGGTGTTGCGCACGCCGCGCGCCGGCGGCGGCAGGCCGTGCTCGGCCATGACGCGCGCAGCGGCGTCCATGCTGCGCGTGCGGTAGAGCGCCTGGAACGGTCCAGGGCCGCGCCGCGCGAGCGCCTCCGCCGCCGGCCCTGCCTCGGCGGGCTGGACCACCCCCAGGCCCGTCGGACCGATCTCGAAGACGGCCATGTCGGCCTTGATGACGTTGCCACGCACGACGGTCGGTATCGGCATGCCGAGGACGCGACCGTACGTCGCGGCCTCCCGGGTGACGTCGGTCACGGCCACGTACGCGCGCTCCAAACGGAGCGCGCCGTTGGGGTGCTCGCCAGCCTCGGGCACCTGTCGCC
>JAICGY010000371.1 GCA_025922915.1 Candidatus Methylomirabilota bacterium
CGCCGCGCCCCTCGCCACCGCCTCCATGACGCCCTGGCGGCCACCGCACAGCACGGCGAGGCCCATGCGGGCGAGGCCGGCCCCGATCGCCTCGGCCGCCGCGCGCTGCTCGTCGCCGGTGTGCCGCGGCCCGATCACGCCGACGGCCTCGCGCAGTGGCCGGCCGCTCTCGCGCTGCAGCCAGGCCACCGCCTCCGGCAGCGAGACGCGGGCCCCGCCGGGCGCCCTCTCGGCGACCCAGGTCCGGGTGACCGGGTCGAAGCGGCGGCCGACGGCGTCGACCAGCCGGCGGCGCGAGCGGTCGAGCTCAAGCATCGCCGGGCTCGCGGCGCGCCGCGACGACCTCGCCGGCGGCGATGATCGCCGAGCAGCACCCCGTCAGCACGATCGAGAGCGCGGCCGCCGCCGGGAAGTCCGAGCCCGTCTCGGCGATCATGCTGTAGAGCTGCAGCGGCAGGATGCTGACGCGGGTCCCGACCAGCGCCAGGGCCGTGCCGTACGCGCCGAAGACCACGGCGGCGACCAGGCAGAAGGCGGCGGCCAGCGTGGGGACGAGCTGGGGCAGCATGACGTCGGCCAGCGCGCGCCAGCGCCGCGCCCCGAGCGACTCGGCGGCCGCGATGTGCGTCCAGTCGAAGTTGATCAGGACCGGCAGCACCAGCAGCACGACGCGCGGGATCAGGTAGTAGGACGACGCGAACGCCAGGCCGACCGGGCTGAAGAGGATCCCGGCCAGCTGGACGGGATCGGCGCCGACGAAGGCGAGTGTCTGCGTCACGAACCCCGCGCGCCCGTAGGCAAGGATGAACCCGTAGGCCACGATGAGCCCCGAGAACGTCAGCGGCAGCGCGATGACGAACATCAGCGTCTGCCGGAGCCGCGCGTCGATGCGCGACAGGTGCAGGGCGACCAGGCTGCCGACGATCAGCGAGAAGCTCGAGGCCACGGCCGTCAGCAGCGCGCTGCCCCGCACCGATCGCCAGAACACGGGGCTGTCGAGGACGCGCCGGAAGCTCCCCGGCTCGGCGATGGCGTCGGCCCAGATGGCGAGCAGGGGCGCCACGAAGAAGACCAGCAGGACGAGGCCGCCGGGGACGGCGAGGAGGGCCAACCGTCCCCGGCGGCTCGCGCGGCGCGGCATGTCAGTTGCCGACGGCCACCTTCGCCCAGCCGGCGTCGATCTCTGCCTTCTTGGCGGCGGCCGCCTGGACGTCGAGCGGGCGCACCTGGGGGGCGGGCGGCAGCCTGTCGGCGACGGCGGCCGGCAGCTTGACGCCCGGCACGGCGGGCCGCACGAAGCCCTGCGCGAAGATCCCCTGGCCCAGCTCGGTCATGATGAAGTTCAGCCAGAGCTTGCCCGCGTTCGGATGCGGCGCGTTCTTCACCAGGCTGATGGCGTATGGCGCCGCCGCCGAGGCCTCCTTCGGGATGACGACGGCCACCGCGTCCCCCAGCCCGTCCGTGTACTTGGCCTTGAGGCCGTCGTTCTCGTAGCCGATCCAGATGGGGATCTCGCCCTTGACGAACTGCGCGTACGGGGTGGTCCCGACCACGCGCAGGACATTGCGGGCCCGGTGGAGCTTGCCGATGTAGTCGATGCCGGGCTGCACGTTGCTCATGTCACCGCCGGCCGCGAAGTTGGCGGCGAACATCAGGACCTGGCCCTGCCCGGTCGAGCGGGGGTCGAGGTAGACGACGGAGCTCTTGTAGTCGCCCTTCAGGAGATCCGCCCAGGACTGGGGCACGTTCTTGACGAGCTTGGTGTTGACCAGGAACGCGACCGTGAGGGAGTGGATCGTGAACCACTTGCCCTCCGGATGGCGGAACACCCCGGGGAGCTTGTCGAAGTTGACCGGCTTGAACGGTGCCACGACGTCCTTCGTCGCCGCGTCCACCGCCGAGGCCGCGAAGTAGTACGCGGTGTCCGCCTGGGGCCGGTTCCGCGCCTTCTCGAGCGCGACGACGGTGGCGGCCGAGCCGAGGTCGTTGTAGGTCATCTCGACGTCGGGGTAGCGCTTCTTGAACGCGGCGAACTGCGCCGCCCAGTTCGCCCACGTAGGTCCGGTGTCGAACGACACGACGAGGCCTTCCTTGCTGGCCGCCTGGTAGAGCGCCTTCTCGCCCGGGTAGAGTTCGGCCCCATCGGTCATGGTCTGGGCGCTCGCGGCGGCGCCCAGGGCCAGCAGGGCCAGGGTGGTGAGCACGGCTCGTCTCGTCATCATCGTCGTGGGTCTCCATTCGCCTGGAAGTTGGACGGCATCGCCGGCGCCGGGATGACCTGCACCCGGGCGCGTGGGATGTGGACGGCGTCGATCGCGCCGGCCTCCGGCGTCTCGCCGACGACGGTGCCGCCGGCGACCTCGAGATCGTAGCGACGGGTGGCGCCCAGGAAGCGATCGCGCCCGAGCCGGCCGGTGAAGGTGTTGACGCCGTCGGGGGCGGCGCCGAGCCGCACGCCCTCCGGCCGCACCAGGACGGTGGCGCGGGTGCCGGGCGGCAGGCCGATCGGGCCGGCGCGCAGCAGGCCGACCGGCGTCTCGACGGCGTCGGCGCCGCGGACGACCCCCTCCCAGAGGTTCGCCTGCCCGACGAAGGAGGCGACCCAGCGCGACCGCGGGTGCTCGTAGAGCTCGCGCGGCGTGCCGACCTGCTCGATGCGCCCCTCGCGCATCACCACCACGCGGTCCGCCATGGACAGGGCCTCTTCCTGATCGTGCGTGACGTGCAAGGTGGCGATCCCGTGCTCGCGCTGCAGCCGGCGGATCTCGTCGCGCATCTCGCCGCGCAGCGCCGCGTCCAGCGCCGAGAGCGGCTCGTCCAGCAGGAGCGCCCGCGGCCGGAACACGAGCGCCCGCGCCAGCGCCACCCGCTGCTGCTGGCCGCCCGAGAGCTGATCCGGCCGTCGATCGGCGAGCGGCGTCAGCCCGACGAGGCCGAGCATGCGCATGGCCTGCTCCCCGCGCTGGCGGGTACCGACGCCGCGCACCTTCAGCGGGTAGGCGACGTTCTCGCGGGCGGTCATGTGCGGGAAGAGGGCGTAGGCCTGGAAGACCACGCCGAGCTCGCGCGCCCGCGGCGGCGCCTCGGTGACGTCCGTGCCGTCAATCAGGATGCGCCCGCGCGCGGGGGCGAGGAACCCGGCGGCGAGCCGGAGCACGGTGGACTTGCCCGACCCACTCCCGCCGATCACGGCCACCAGCTCGCCCGGGGCGACCACGAGATCGGTCCGGGCCAGGCGGAAGCCTGCGCCCGGGTAGGCGAACTCCACGGCGTCCAGGGCGAGCGTCGGCGCGCTCATGCCGACGCGGGGCCGGCAGCGCCGGCCCCCCGCGCGGCCAGCGAGCCCGTGACCGAGCCGAGCAGGGCCAGCGCCAGGAGGATCGTGGTGGCCGCGCACGCGAAGCCGGTGGCGCCGTAGAAGGCCTGCAGCAGCACGACGGGGTACGGCCGCGTGAGGAAGCCGGCCACCAGGTTCGAGAGCTGGAACTCGCCGATCGAGAGCGCGGCGACGGTGACAAGCCCGCTGCCGAGGCTGTGGCGCAGCGAGGGCAGCACGATGTCGAGGAAGCGCCGGGGCCCGGAGGCGCCGAGCGACTCCGCCGCCTGCAGGAGGACGCCCAGGCGCAGGTGGCGCATGTCGGCTACCAGGGTCTGGACGATGTAGGGCAGCGTCAGCACCACGTGACCGCCGACGAGGACCCAGAGGCTGCCCAGATACGGGAGCGCGTCGCTACTGAAGACGAGGACGAAGCCGAAGCCGAGCACGAGCGGCGGCACCGCGATCGGCAGCAGCGCCATCAGCCGCGCCGCCGCGCGGACGCCGCGCGAGCCGGCGCTGTAGATCGTGTAGGCGAGCGGCAGCCCGAGGAGCGCGGTGACGACGCA
>JAICGY010000372.1 GCA_025922915.1 Candidatus Methylomirabilota bacterium
CCTCACCCCGCGCGAGCACGCAACGCTGTTCGAGCGTGTCGCGCCGGGGGTGCCGGTGATCGTGAGCGTGCGGCCCGAGATGCCGCTCGACGCCCGGGTGGCGCTCGAGCTCGCCGGCTTTCGGGTGCTCGCGAGCCCGGTCGCGGTGGAGGACCTGCTGGAGAAGGTCGCGGCGGCGGACGAGGCCGCCCCGACACGGGGGTGAATTGGATGCTGCTGGTGCGATGGGTGGTGGTCGCGACGATCGTGGTGGTGGTGCTGATCTCGGCGCTTCAGCTCTCGACCTGCGTCGCCGAGGAGGCGGACGTGGGTGGCGCGTCGCCGGCACTGCTCGTCACGGACGCGCCGGAGCCCGAGCTGCCCGTGGCCTCCGAGGTGGATGGGTTCGACCCGTCCCTCGTGCCCGTCTTCACGCACTAGAACCCGCGGGTCGCGCCCGCGGTGCTTGCGCCGCGGGGCGACCCGTGTACACTCGGGGTGTCCCTCCGGACCAGATCGGACGGACCTCGCTTCCGCCGTAAGTCTCTTCCGGTGCGCGGGGCGTGTGCCAGGAGCGGAAGAGATCGGGGGTTCCCGTATGGCATCCAAGCTCTACATCGGTGGCCTGTCCTACTCCACGACCAGCGAAGGGCTCCGAGAGTTCTTCAGTCAGAGCGGCAACGTCCTCTCCGCCACGGTCATCACCGATCGCTTCTCCGGTCAGTCCCGCGGCTTCGGCTTCGTCGAGATGGCGACGTCGGAGGAGGCGCAGAACGCGATCTCCCAGCTGAACGGCCGCGAGCTCGACGGCCGGCGCATCACCGTCGAGATCTCCAATCCGCAGGCGCGCACCGGGGGCGGGGGTGGTCGTCCCGGCGGCGGCGGCGGCCGGCCGGGCGGAGGGCGTCCGGGCGGGGGACGGCCCGGCGGCCGCGAGACCAGCGGCTACGCCCATCGCCCCTCGAAGCCCATCAAGTGGTAGCGGTAGCGCGGGCCACCGGCCCGGGGGCGACGCTGCCCCGGGGCTCGCGGTGAGGAGCTGATCGGGGGGAGACCGCTCCCCCCGACGTTCAGCCGAAGATCCGGTCGTAGCGCCCGTACTCCCGGGCGGCCTCCATGAACCACCCCACGGCCTCGGGGTCCGACCGTGGCGGGATCTCGCAGGACGTGGACAGGATGAACGCCGACTGGCGCGCGGCGGCGTCCACGCACCGCCGGACGTCGGCCACCATCGCCTCCCTGGACGTGCGCTCGAACCGCGTGGCGTCGACGTTGCCGATCGCCACCGCCCGGCCCCGCGACACCTCGACGAACCGCTGCAACTGATCCACGTGGAGGGCGGGATCCGCCTGCTGGTCCAGGTCGAAGGACACGGTCGTGAACCCGCAGGCGATGAGATCCTCGAAGATCGGATAGGTCGTGCCGCAGATGTGCGTGGTCACGCCCACCTTCTTCGCCTTGAAGTGCTCGACCAGCGCCCGATGGGAGGGGGCGACGAACTCCCGGTAGTTGTCGGGTGAGATCAGGCTGATCGACGCCGTCGGCTCCGAGAAGCTCAGCCCGATCCCGGTCTTGACGATCGCGTCGCCCCACTGCTTGCAGAACTCGGTCGTGACCGCCATGACGTCGTGGATGAACTGCGGGTCCTCGAACGTGTCGAGGAGCATCGTCTCCGGGTTGCGGAGCAGCATCGCGATCGTCCACGGGCCGACGGCGACCGCGCCGGTGGCCGTGGGCAGCTTGGCCTTCACGAGCGCCTCGCACTGCTCGAGGAATCCCGGGAGCCGTCCCGTCCGGTAGGGGTCGGGCATCGGGAGCCGGGCCAGCGCCGCCTTGTCGTCCTGCAGCACGTGCTGGTCGATCGACGGCACGACGTAGTCGGAGTACTTCACCCGGCACCCGAACGCCTCGGCCTCCTTCGCCAGGTCGTTGTAGGCGAGCACGACGTCGGGCTCGTAGCGCTCGAAGTACCGCAGCATGGCGGGGATCGCCCGGTCCGGCTTCGTGCAGTACTCCTCGATGGACAGCCCGTCGAGCGTGCCCGCGAACGACGCGACGATCGGGTAGGCGGGCACGCGGTCGGCGAACGAGCGCTTGTAGGCGGCGACCACGCGGTCGCGCGGCGTGTACGGCGCGCGCCCGCGCTCGGCGTCCCACGCGCGATTCGCCTCCATGTACCGCGGCGGCAGCTTCGCCTCGTACTCCATGAACTGCGTGATCGGGTAGCGGATGCCGCCGGCGTGCGTCCCGCGCAGCCCCTCCAGGATCGCCTCCATCTGCGCCCACGGGATGGTGAAGGCCATCTCGTGGTCCTGCGTCTGTCCGAAGATCCGGTCGCCGGAGCAGGGCAGGATGACCTGCGGCTGGTCGGTGCGCATCGTGGTGACGATGATCTCCGCGCAGTCGATGTGTCCGCCGAAGGTCGACGCCAGCTTGCCGCCCCGCTTCCAGAGGGCGGCCTGCACCAGCCGCATCACCTGCGCCGGGTTCGCATACACGACGACGAGGTGCGGCTCGAACGCGGCGCGGTCGAGGGGGGCGACCAGCAGCGCCGCGTAGTCGCCGGGAGCGAACCGGTCCACCGCCGCCTCCGAGCGGCTCCCCGCCTCCTTCGTCTCCGTGTACATCCCCTCGCAGAGCGTGCCGGAGGCGTGCAGGTGGGTGGGCCGGTCGAAGCCGAGCGCGGCGATGCCGAGCGAGCAGATGCTGTCGTCGCGCGTCAACGCCAGGGTCCACCCGTACCGCCGGGCCATGTCGATGACCTGACAGTTCATCGACAGCTTCTTGAAGTCGCGAGCCGGGCGGCGTGCCCGCTCCGGGATCTCCTCGCCGGGCCTCAGCATCCGGATCGCCACCGGGAAAGTCTGCGGCCGGATGTACGTCTGCAGCTCGCGGTCGGCGGCCTTGACGTCGATCATCGGGGCAGAGCGTACTACGCGGTGACGACGCCCTGCAATGCGCTGCAGCGCCGCCGCGGGCGGGCGATGCCGGTACGCGTCTTGCTGCGTCGTCCGGCATGCGGCGCGTGCTCGTCTTCGTCGCCGGCGTGCTGACCGGCCAGTGGCTGGCCTTCGGCAGCGCGGGGTCCCCGGCCGAGGTGCACCGGGAAGCGCGCGCGGCGTGGGAGCGGCGCGATTACGTGGGGGCGATGCACCTCTGGAGCCGGGCGGCGGCCATCGAGCCGTCGAACCCGGCCTTCCACTACTGGCGCGGCAGCGCGCTCGCCCGGCTCGGGCTCCGGCTGTCGGCGTCCGACGCCTACCAGGTGGCGCTGATGCTCGGCCTGCCCCCGGACATGACCCGGCGCGCGCTGGACGAGCTGCACCGCCTCGATCACCCCGCCACGCCCGCGCCGGAGACGACGGTGCCGCTCGAGCCCACCCTCGGCGTCTGGGTCGCCCGGGTCGTCCTCAACGATGGGCACGAGGCCCGGTTCCTGGTGGACACCGGCTCGAGCGTGACCGTGCTGGCCCCGGCGCTGGCCGAGAGCCTCGGCCTGGAGGGGGAAGCGGCGGGACCGCCGCTGGAGCTCCAGACGCTCGGCGGGCGCACGGTCGGGACCCCCGCCCGGCTCGCCTCGCTGCGGATCGGCACCGTGGAGATCCGTGACGCCCCGGTCGTGCTCCACGACGCCGGCGCGGGGCTCGACGGCATCCTGGGCAACGACGTGCTCGCTCGCTACCGCGTCATGCTGGACGCCGACGCCCGCCTCCTCCGCCTGCACCCCGCCGGCGGCTGACCGCCGCCTGCCCGCGCCCCCTCCGGTCCCGTCGAGACAGGGCCGACGCGCAGGCGTAAGCGCTTGAATCCCTTGACGCCGGAGTGGAGTAGAATGCTGCCCACTTCGCGCGGTGAGGGAGGCAGCACATGGTCAACGCGCCCACGGCCAGCCACAGCCTGACG
>JAICGY010000373.1 GCA_025922915.1 Candidatus Methylomirabilota bacterium
CACGCCGGGCGGGGCCGGCTCGCCGACCGTGGGCAGCGGCTCGCTGCCCTGGACCTCCAGCCACAGGTCCACGTGGCGGTCCATCAGCGTGAAGGTGGCGCCCAGCGTCTGCCGGATCATCGTGGGCAGGTCCGCCGTCCGCGTCGCCGAGCGCACGGCGTAGGGACCCAGCCACGCCTCCCACACGACGAACCCGTCGGCGATCGCCGTCCCCGTGATCCAGAGATCGCTCACGTCGGCGCCGTTCCAGTTCCACTTGGGGTGCACGAGCAGGTGCTCGACGAGGCGCGCCGAGAGCGCCTGCTGGCCCCCGAGCGGCTGCTCGAGCCGCCGCCCGTAGAGCGTCCGCACCAGCGGGCTCAGCAGCAGCCGCGAGATGGTGCCCTCCCAGCGGTGCCGCACGTAGGCGCCGGCCACGAAGTCCGCCTTCTCGTCGAGCACCGGGCGGGCGAGCCGGGCCATCCAGTCGGGCGTCGCCGTCACGACGTCGGCCTCCAGCAGCACGACGGCGCGCGCCCCCAGCCGCTGGGCGGCCAGGAACGCCGTGCGCAGCGCGACGCCCCGGCCCGGCACGCCGTGGAAGGGCACGGCCACCCGCTCGCCGGCGGGCGCCTCGTACGGCAGGACCGCCGCGGGCAGGGGCGCCGCCAGCGCGGCCTCGCGGGTGCCGTCCGAGGAGCCGGCGTCGACCACGACCGCCGCCGTCCGGACGCCGGGCAGGTGCGCCCTGGCCCCCTCCGCCGCCGTGGCCAGCACCGCGGGCAGCGTGTCCGCGGCGTTGTAGGCCAGCACGGCGACCACCACGTCGGCGGGCGCCAGGCGGTCCAGCTCGGCAGCGACGGGCTCGGGCAGCGCGGCGGCGGCGGGCATGACGGCGGCGCGGCGCTCAGCCGGTGAGGTGGATGAGGAGGGCCAGGTAGTCGCCGATGTGGCGCGTGATCAGGAAGGCGCGCCGGACGTGCTCGCGCCCGGCGGCGCCCATGCGCGCGATCAGCTCGGGGCTGTTGAGGAGGTGGCGCATGCGGAAGGCCGCCCCCTCCACGGAGTGCACCGTGTACCCCGTCACGTCGTAGATGACCTGCTGGGCCAGCCCGCCCGCGAAGCCGCCCACCACCGGCTTGCCCTTCCACATGGCCTCGGCCGCGCCCAGACCGAATCCCTCGCGCACCGACTTCTGCAGGACGATGGTGGCCGCGCGCTGGAGCGCGTTGATCTGCAGGTGGGCGTCGGGCGGCAGCTCGAGCACGGTGATGTCGGGGTCGTGCTCGGCCGCCTCGCGCAGCTCGCCCAGCGTCTCGACGTTCTCGCGGTCGGCGCCCGCGGTGCCCGCGAGCACCAGGCGGACGTTGTGGTGCTTGCGCACGAGGCGGTAGGCGCTGATGACGCCGAGCGGGTCGTCGGCCGGCGTGAACGTGCCGATCTGCACGAGCAGGGGCTTGTCCTGGGCGATGCCGAGGCTGCGCACGATCGCCGTCACCTCGCGCGGCGTGAGGTCGCGGTTCTTGTCGGAGAGCGGGTCGATCGACGGATGGATGATGAACTTCGGGATCCCGAGCCGCCGGCTGAACTTCGGCAGCGAGAAGACCGCCCCGTCGTACTGGGCCACCCACGGCCGGAAGAACGTCCACGCCCGGCGCTGGGCGCTCGAGCAGTCGAAGTGGCACTGCCAGACCCAGCGCGTCTTCGCGGCCCGCTGCTCGACGAGCGTGGCCGGCGGCACGTCGTGGGCGATGACCAGGTCGGATTCCAGGTTGAGCTTCTTGGCGCTCACCCGGTTCATCTCGACGAAGTGGTCGAGCGCCTGGTCGGTGAGCGCGCGCTCCGCGCCCTCGAGCCCGACCCGCAGGGCGGCCGCCGTGGTGTAGAAGACGGGGTCGCCGCCCACCACCTCCCAGCGCGCCTCAACCCCCAGCTCGCCCAGGATGGGCACCATCGTGCGGAGCATCTCGGCGGCGCCGCCGCCGAAGCGGCCCCCGCTCACGTGCAGGAACCGGCGGCCCTGCACGCGCTCGGCGAGCCGCAGGATGATGTCCACCGCCCCCGGCGGGGCGACCCGGCGGTAGTCGTCGATGGCGATCATGCGCCCCGCTCCTCCAGCGCCGCGTCGACCAGGGCGAGCACGCGGGCCCGGACGCGCTCGAGGCTCGTCATGTACGTGTCGATCCGCTCGATGCCTTCCGCGAGCGCGGGCAGGCCGAGCGTCGTGCGGATCCACTCCGCGAAGTCGCCCGCGCGCCGCCCCAGGCGGGTGCGGGCCTCGACCATGTGGAAGTAGATCGCGCTCGCGTCCACGTCGGCCAGGGCGGCCCGGAACTCCGCGAGATTGGTGGCGGGCGGCCCCAGCGGCACCTCCACGATGTGCGACTGCTGGAAGTGGAAGATCTCGCCGAACTCCACGCGGGGCACGCTCGACAGCCGGAGCAGGTGGTCGTGGATGGTCGAGGCCAGCTCCTCGCGCAGCGTCTCCAGGGCCCGGAACTCGAACGGGTTCACGACGGCCAGCCGCTCGGCGAGCACCTGGTCGCGCACCTGGGTCGCCACCCACGCCGCGAAGTCGTTGCCGTAGGCGGTGGTCACCGGCCGGTGGCGCAGGAAGTAGCCGTGCGTGTGGTAGAAGACGGAGCCCGCCGGCACCTCCTCGAGGCGGTCCAGCAGCTCGCGCTCGTCGCGCGCGCGGTGGTCGAGCGCCTGGCGCAGCTCGACGCAGCCGATGAACTGGAAGGTGGCGGCGTTCTCGGTGGCGTTCTCGGCCATCACGCCGCCTCGCGCACGAGGAGGGCCACCGGGAAGGCGGCGAGGGCCGCCCCCGCCGGGAGCACGGCCCCGTCCTCCGCCGGCTCCGTGGTGAGCCGGTCGCCGGTGAAGGCGTTGCGCCAGGCGCCCCCGAGGTCGGTGGGCAGCGCCAGCCGGGTGTCTCCCCAGTAGGCGGCGCCGAGCGGCAGGCCGTCGAGGCCGCGCCGCGCCAGCAGGCGCGGGACGACCGTGAGCGCCGCCTCGCCCCCGCCCACGCGCGCGAACGCGCAGAGGTGCTCGGCCCACGGGCCGCGCGCCTCCACCGGCCGGTAGTCGCCGCGCTCGAACAGCGCCCGGAGCTCGCGCCGCACGGTGAGGCCCTCGCGGATCAGGTAGAGCTTGATGCGCCCGTCCTCCTTGGTCTTGACCAGCTCGTGGGCGAGGGCGGCGCGGTCGCCGGCGGCGGCGACCGTCGCCGCCAGCTCGTCGAGCAGCCGGCGGCGCAGGCCCCAGTCGACGGGGCGGCGATTGTCGGGGTCGACGAGGGAGAGGTCCCAGAGCTCGCAGCCCTGGTAGAAGTCCGGCACCCCGGGCGCCGTGAGCTTGATCAGCGTCTGGGCCAGCGAGGTGAAGGCGGCCGCGTGGGCCACCCGTGCCTGGAAGGGCACGAAGTCCTCCAGGAAGCGCGGGGACCGCTCGGGATCCACCACCGCCTCCGCGAACCGCGCGATCGCCTCGTCGTAGCGGACGTTGGGGTTGACCCAGGAGGTGTGCGACTTGGCCTCGCGGACGGCCTTCAGCATGTAGTTGCGCAGCCGCTCGCCGTCGATCGGCCAGGCGCCCACCAGCGTCTGGTAGAGCAGGTACTCCGTGTTGGGGCCGGGCGTCGGCCGCCCGTCCACCGTCGTGCGCTGCTTGCGGTTGAGCCGCTGCCAGGCGATGACCCGCGCCCGCCACTCCGCGGGGATCTCGGACAGCACGTTGATCCGCGCGCGCACGTCCTCGCTGCGCTTGGTGTCGTGGGTGGAGGTCGCCGAGAGCGCGTGGGGCGAGCGGCGCTGGCGCGCCGTCATCTCGGAGTGGAACTCCGCCAGCGACACCCCGAAGCGCGCCGG
>JAICGY010000374.1 GCA_025922915.1 Candidatus Methylomirabilota bacterium
CCCTGCCCGAGCCGGAGTTCGAGCCCGTCGCTGCCCGCGACGATGCCGCGGACGCGCGCGAGACGGAGCCGATCGCGCCCGAGCCGTCCATCTCGCTGCCGCGGATCGCGTTCGACGCGTGGGAGACCGTCCCCCCGCCTCCCCTCGAGCTGGAGCCGTCCCTGCGCTCCTCGGACGTCACGCCGGAGCCGGAGCCGGAGGCCGTGGCCGTCCCGACGGGAGACGAGACCGCCCAGTGGTGGCTCGCCGCGTGGGCACGCTGGTCCGGGTGGCGGGAAACGGTGGAGTTCCCGGAGGCCGTCAAGGAAGAGCTCGGCAAGTACGCCTACCTGCTCTCGGTGCCCATCCGGAAGGCCGCGGAGTACGAGGACGGGCTCGTCGCCTACGGCTACTCCATCCTCATGGATCACGTCGAGCGCCAGAGTCCCGGCTGCATCGGCAATGCCCTGAACAGCCTGAAGTCGGGGGTGGCGCCGGCCGTCGGGGATCAGCTCTACGAGTACCTGGTGGCGCAGGGACGGCTGGCGGAGACCTACGGCGATTTCGTCCGGAGCGTCCTCGTGGCGGCGATTCCGGAGCCCGGCCTGTGGTTCCAGTTCCGCATCCTGGACTCGAGGGACGACACCCGTATCATCCAGCGCCCGTCGGCGCGGATCGGCGACACCGAGCTGTCGGGCCGCCGGCTCTCGGCGGAGAACCAGCGGTTCGCCGAGCACAAGTTCAAGATGACGCTGCCTCCGCTGACCGCACGCTTCGTGCTCCTGAGCGCCGACACGCGGGAGGCGCGCGGCATCGCCGTGCGGCTCCTCGTGGACGGGCGGCCCTCGACCCGCGGCTGGATCGTCACGCTGAGCCGCACCCGGGGCAAGGTCGAGGCGCGGCCGATGGTCGAGGGGGGCACGCAGGTGGTCGGGTTCGGCAAGGACTGGGCGACGGGATGGATCGCCGTCTACAACAGCGACCCGCGCGCCGAGCGGCGCTACGAGCTCGGCGTGGTGCTCCGCAAGGACGCGCGGACGTCCTCCCGGGCGAGAAGCGGATGAGGCGTGGGCTCGACCGTCACTCGGCCGGCGCGGCCGTCGGTGCCGCCGGCTGCGGCTGGGGCGAACGGGCGAACGGGCTGCGTGTGACCCCCAGCTTCACCGCGACCTGGTTGGTCGCTTGCACGGTCTCGAGAACCTTGGCCAGGGCCTGGGCGGCCTCGTCCTTCTCGCCGCGGAGCACCTCGTTCTGCGTGCGCAGATCCTCGACCTCGCGCTGAAGGTCGCCATGCTGCGCGCGGGCCTCGGAGAGCTCCTTCCGGAGCGTCGTCAGCTCGTGACGCAGGACCTCGTTCTCCTTCTCCGTCTGCGCCGACTTGGCGCCGAGATCCCGATCGCCGTCGATCAGCTGCGGCACGAGGCCGAGCACCTCGCGGGCCTCGCCGACCCACTGCAGCACCCGCTCACGAACCTGCGCGTCGTCCATGGACCCCTCGCATTGGCCCCAGTCGATTCGAGCCGACACGAATCTAGCACACCCGGTTGGTCGGGCAGTAACGATGATACTGTAGGCACGGGGAGATCCGTGCATTGGCGCTGACGATCGCGAGCAATATCCTGCCCGCCGGCCGCCGGCGCCGGCTGCTTCTCGGCGGGGCCGTCCTGGCGCTCGCGGTCGCCGCGACCGCGGTCCTGGTGCTGACCGACGCCCCCCGGGGGGCGCGGGTGGGGTTGTTCCTGCCGTTCTGGGCGGCCGCGCTCGGCGTGCTCCAGGCGCGGCACCACACGTGAGTGCGCCTGGCCGTGCGCGGTCTGCGCGAGTCGGCCGGCGGTCCATGTACGGTCGGCGATCCCTGGCTGGTCGCCCAGCTCCGGCGCCAGGCCCGTGAGATCCACCTGGAGGCCCTGCTCGCCGCCGGCCTGGCCACCGGGCTCGCCCTCATGCTGCCCGCGTGAAGACCAGCTCCGTCGAGGGCGTGAGGTCGGCCTTGAGGACCCGGCGCATGTGCTCGAGGGCGTGCCGGGTGTGCGCGGGATCGATCGACGCCACGCAATCCGGCGGGACGACGATGCGGAAGTCGCGCAGGTATGCGTCGCTCGCGGTGAACAGCACGCAGTTGTCGGCGGTGAGGCCGGTGACGATCACCGTCCGCACGCCGAGGTAGGCCAGGAGGATGTCGAGCGTGGTGGAGAAGAATCCCGAGTGCTTCGGCTTGAGCACGAAGTAGTCTTCCGGCTCCGGGACCAGGCGCTCCACCACCGGGCGACCGCGGACGTCGGACCGGCAATGCGCCAGCAGCTGCCCGAGGTCGGAGCGCCAGCGACCGAAGTTGTCGTTGACGTACACGGCCGGCACGCCGGCGCTCCGCGCGCGCCGCTTCAAAGGCCCGAGGCGGTCGGCCATCGCGAGCGCCGGTGGCAGCAGCGCCGCTCCGTCCTCGAACTCCAGGTCGTTGATCACGTCGATGAGCAGGAGGGCCACGTCGGCCTTGTCGGGCGCGTTGCCGTGGAGGTCGGGGTTGCGGGCGGGCATCGCAAGGACGGGTCTCGTAGGGCCTCGTATACTCAGTACCATCGTATCTGACCACACGAAAGGAGCGAGTTCATGCCGGTGAGGCTGTTCGTGGGAGGGCTCTCGTACTCGACGTCGACGGAGGGCCTGCGGGACGCCTTCGCGCGCTACGGCGCCGTCACGTCCGCGGCGGTCATGACCGACCGTGAGACCGGCCGCTCCCGCGGATTCGGGTTCGTGGAGATGGCCACCGACGAGGACGCCGAGCGGGCCATCGGCGGCATGAACGGGGCCGGCCTGGACGGCCGCAGCATCCGCGTCGACCGCGCGATGCCCCGGGGCACCGCGCCGGCCTCGCGACCCCGTCCCGCGGGCGGCCCGGGCGGCATGCCGCCTCGCCCGCCCCGCCCGGGCGGGCCGATGACCGGTCCCCGCGGCCCCGGGTGGGGAGCGCCTCCCCCGCCGCCCGGCTTCCCGCCGCCAGGTGCCCCGGCCGGCCGGCGGCCCGGCGCTCCCCGCCGAGAGGGCGAGGGCGAGCAGCGGCGACCGGGCGGGCGCAAGCCGCCCGGCCGCAGCAAGCTCCAGGATCGGACGCGCGGCGGACGCGGCCGGCGGGGATCGGACGGGGAGTTCCGCTGGGGTCGCTGACCGCCCGCGCCGGTCGTGTAACGAGCCCTGCCCCGGCTTTGCCGGGGTGGGTGCGAGCGTCGGGGGTCTGGGGGCGCCTGGAGCCCCCATGTGACTAGGGCAGCCCTCCGGGCTCGGCGAAGAGCCGGGCCAGCATCTGCCGCACGAGCGGCGTGAACAGCATCGTCACGAAGAACGCCGTGGCGATCCAGATCGCGATCCGGACGAAGGTCACCGGCCCGCCTCCTCCCGGTCGTGCAGCTGGACGAGCGCGCGCAGGATGCGGTCGGGACGGACAGTCGTGCCGGCGGGCAGGCCCAGGCCCTCCCGATCCACCCAGGCCGCGCGCAGTCCGAGGCGCTGCGCCCCCGCCACGTCGAACTCCAGATGGTCGCCCACCATCCACACGTCCGGTCCCGGCTCCCCGACGCCGAGCCGGCTCAGCGCCTCGAGGAACACCACGGGCTCGGGCTTGCCCACGCCGAGCTCGCCCTCGATGACGATGGCGCCGAAGTACGGCGCCAGGCCGTGGCGCGCGATCTTGTCCCGCTGCTCCCGAGCGTCGCCGTTCGTCACGAGGGCGAGCGGCACGCCGCGCCGGCGCAGGGCCTCCAGGCATTCGAGCGCGTCGGGGAACAGGCGCATGACGGCGCGCCGGCGCGCGGCGAAGTCGCTGGCGATGGCCGCCGCGAGCCCGTCCACGCGGCAGCCGCAGC
>JAICGY010000375.1 GCA_025922915.1 Candidatus Methylomirabilota bacterium
CGCGCATCCAGGACCTGGTCGACGCCGGCCTCAAGTACCTCGTGCTCGGGCCCGTGACCGAGGACCCGGCGCAGATCGACCTCCTGGCCAAGCGGGTCATGCCGGCCTTCCGATGAGCGCGGCGTGACCCACGTCGGCGCGCGGGTGCGGCGGCGCGAGGACCCGCGCCTGCTGGCCGGGCTGGGGCAGTACGTCGACGACCTGCGTCCACCCGGCTGCCTGCACGCCGCCGTCGTCCGCAGCCCGCACGCCCACGCCCGGCTCGGGCGGATCGACCTGGAGCCGGCCCGCCGCCACGCCGGGGTGGCCGCCGCCCTGGCGTTCGACGACCTCGCCGCGCAGATGATGCCCCTGCCGATCGCGGGGGCCCCGCCGCCGGCGCTCGACGCCCGCGTCGGCTTCCGGGTCAAGTCCGCCGCCCAGTACCCGCTGGCGCGCGGCGTGGCGCGCTACGTCGGCGAGCCGCTCGCCGTCGTGGTGGCCGCCGACCGCTACACGGCCGAGGACGCGCGCGTCACCGCCGTGGCCGAGTGGGAGCCGCTGCCCGTGATCACCGACCCCGAGCGGGGCCTGGCCGCGGGGGCCGTCCTGCTCCATCCGGAGTGGGGCGACAATGTCGCCGTCGCCTTCGACGTCCGCCTCGGCGATCCCGCGCGCGCGCTCGCGGAGGCGCCGATCGTCGTCCGGCGCCGCCTGCGGATGCAGCGCTACGCCGGCATGCCGCTGGAGCCCCGCGGCGTGCTCGCGATCCCGGAGGCGCGCGGGGGCCTCACCGTGTACGCCTCCACGCAGGTCCCGCACTGGCTCCAGCGCGTGCTCGCCGAGGTCCTCGGCCTCGCCGCCAACCGCGTGCGCGTCGTGGCCCCCGACGTCGGGGGCGGGTTCGGTACCAAGTGCTCCATCTACCCCGAGGACGTGCTGATCCCCCTGCTCGCGGCCCGGCTGCGCCGGCCCGTCAAGTGGGTGGAGACCCGGCAGGAGCACCTGCAGGCGGCCACCCACTCCCGCGAGCAGCAGCACGAGGTCGAGCTCGGCGCCACCCGCGACGGCGAGATCGTGGCACTGCGCGACCGCCTGCTCCTCGACCAGGGCGCCTACAACCCGTGGGGCATCGTGCAGCCGTACAACACGGTCGGCCACATGCTCGGCCCCTTCCGCCTGCGGCACTTCGGCGTCGAGGCCCGCTCCGTGGTCACCAACAAGACTCCGCACGCGCCGTACCGCGGGGCCGGGCGGCCCGAGGCCGTCTTCGTCATGGACCGGATCGTCGACGCGCTGGCGCGGGAGTGCGGGCGCGACCCCGCCGACGTGCGCCGGCGCAACTTCGTCCGTCCCGACGAGCTTCCGCACGACGTCGGCCTCCTCTACCGCGACGGCCATCCGCTCGTGTACGACAGCGGCGACTTCCCGGCGACGCTCGAGGCGGCCCTGGGGGCCATCGACTACGACGGGCTCCGCCGCGCCCAGACCGAGGCCCGCCGCCGCGGGGTGTGGCGGGGGCTCGGCATGTCCGCCTACGTCGAGGGGACCGGCATCGGCCCGTACGAGGGGGCGACGGTGCGGCTCGACGCCACCGGCCGCGCCGTGGTGGCGACGGGCGCGTGCTCGCAGGGTCAGGGGCACGAGACCGTCTACGCGCAGATCGCGGCCGACGCGCTGGGCCTCGATCTCGAGGACGTCACGGTGATCGGCGGCGATACCGCGGCCATCCCGTTCGGCATCGGGACCTTCGCCAGCCGCAGCCTGGTCCTGGCCGGCAACGCGATCGGCGAGGCCTCCCGGCGCGTGCGCGCGCGGCTGCTCGACGCGGCGGCCGCGATGTTCGAATCGAGCCCGGCCGACCTGGAGATCGCCGGCGGGCGGGTCTGGGTGCGCGGCCTGCCGGACCGGGCGGTGCCCTTCGCGCGCATCCTCCAGGCGAGCCTGCCCGGCTTCGCCGGGCCGGGCATCGCCGACCCCGCCTTCGAGGCCACGTGCTACCAGGCGGTGCCCACCGTCACCTACGCGAGCGCCGTGCACGTCGCCCACGTCGAGGTCGACGCCGACACGGGCCGCGTCCGGCTGCTCCGTTACGTGGTCGCCCACGACTGCGGGCGCCTCGTCAACCCGGTGCTCGTCGACGGCCAGGTCCACGGAGGTGTGGCCCAGGGCATCGGGGGCGCGCTCGGCGAGGACATCGTCTACGACGAGGCCGGCCAGCTCCTCACCGGCACGCTGATGGAGTACGCGGTGCCGACGGCGGCCGACCTGCCGCCGCTCGAGACGGTGCACATGGAGTTCCCCTCGCCGCGCAACCCCCTGGGCGTCAAGGGCGTGGGCGAGGGCGGAGCCATCGCGCCCCCCGCCGCCATCGCGGCGGCGGTGGAAGACGCGCTGGCGCCGCTCGGCGCGCGGATCACCGAGGTGCCGGTGACCGCAGCCCGCGTGCGCGCGGCCATCGAGCGGGCCCGGGGCGCCGGCGACCGCCACGCCAGCGCGTAGCGCCGGGCCGTGGCGGCGGCTGGTGTATCATGCGCCGTCATGCACCGGACCGTGGTCGCCGTCGTCCTGCTCCTCCTGCTCGCGCCGACCGCCGCCGCCGCCGAGACGTGCACCGAGCCGCTCTCCCTGGTCTACGAGCGCATCGCCGGCGCGGTCGTCTCCATCCAGGCGACGAAGATCAACAAGGTCCGGCCCCAGCAGCGCTTCGAGACGATCGTGGGCTCGGGCGTGATCATCGACAGGGACGGGCAGACCCTGACGAACGCGCACGTGGTGGACGGCGCCGCCTCGCTCTCCGTGGAGCTCGACTCCCGGATCCGGGTACCGGCCCGCGTGCTGGGGCTTGACCCCGTGCTCGACCTCGCCCTGCTGCGCCTGGAGACCTCCACGCCGCTGCCGATCGCGCGGCTCGGGGATTCCTCCACCGTGAAGGTGGGGGACGAGGTCGTCGCGATCGGCAACCCGGTCGGCCTGGACCAGACGATGACCCGCGGCATCGTGAGCGGGCTCAACCGGCTGCTGCCGGGCATCTCCGACGAGCCCATGATCCAGACCGACGCCCCCATCAACCCGGGCAACTCCGGCGGCCCCCTCGTGAACCGCTGCGGTGCCGTGATCGGGATCAACACGCTGATCTCGGAGGAGGCGCCCAGCGTCGGCTTCGCCGTTCCCGTGAACGCCGCCAAGGCGGTGCTGCGGGACCTGCGCGAGGTCGGCCGCGTGGTGCGCCCGTGGCTCGGCATCCAGGGCCGCGCCGTGGATGCCAGCCTCGGCTCGATCGTCCGGCTGCCGATCGCGTCCGGGTACCTCGTGGAGGTCGTCTTCGACGGCAGCCCCGCTGACCGGGCGGGCATCCGCGGCGGGAACCTGTCGCTCATCGTGCAGGGCGACGAGTACCTGCTCGGCGGCGACATCGTGACCGCGATCCACGGCACGGCCATCCGCAGCCACCAGGACTACGTCGCCAAGGTGCGCACCCTGCGCGTCGGCCAGCGCGTGAAGGTCGTGGTCATGCGCGAGGGCCACGGCCGCGAGCTGATGGTCACCGTCGGCGAGCGCCCCCGCCTCCCCTCCGACCTGGCCGAGTAGCAACGCATCCGGTGGGCTAAGAGAGTGCGTAGAAGTCTATCGGCGTGAACGAGCCCGGCCCCGGCTTGGCCGGGGCGAGTGCGAGCATCGGGGGCAACGAGCCCCGCCCCGGCTTCGCCGGGGCCGGGGCGAGCGTCGGGGTCGTGGGGCGCCCGATCCCCCAGGCTAAGTCTGCCGTCGTAACGATCCCGGCCCCTGCTTGGCCGGGGCGAGTTCTAGCATCGGGGGCAACGAGCCCCGCCCCGGCTTC
>JAICGY010000376.1 GCA_025922915.1 Candidatus Methylomirabilota bacterium
CGCCACGCGGGCGGCGTGTGGTCGAAGGCTTCGAGCGACTCGGCCAGGCTCGGGTGCCCCTGGCGCCAGTGCTGTGCGCCGAGCCCGGTGCCGGCGGCGGCCACGGCGAGCAGCCCCAGCACCAGCTGTCGGCGGGAAAAGAGGGCCATGGCCGACCATAGCGGCGCGCCGGCAGGCCGGCCAGAGTCGACGAACGGAGACGGTCCGCCGTCACCCCGGGGAGACACGGGGGCGGGCGGCCGCGCGCGGTCAGTCGAAGCGCCGGCGCTCCAGCCGCTCCTGGCAGGCCACGCACGTCGCGACCTCCGGGATCGCCTTCAGCCGGGCGGTCCCGATGGCCTTGCCGCACTCCACGCAGGTGCCGTAGGAGCCGTCCTCCATCCGCTGGAGCGCCGCGGTCAGCTTCTCCATGCGGTCGACCAGGCGCTCGCGGCTCATCAGCCCCATCTCGCGCTGCTCGGCGGCCTGGATGTGATCGGCCTCGTCGAAGACGCTGCCCGCCGGCGCCGGCGCCTCCTCCACGATGGCCGCGGTGCCGCCGAGCTGCCGGAGGCGCGCCGCGACCGCCTGGCGCTCGCGCTCGAGGCGCTTCCGGAGCTCCTTCATGGCGCGAGCGCGGCCCGGGTGATCGTGGTGGTCTCGCGACCGTGCCACTCGGACTCCGTGAAGGCACGGTTGATGTCCTCGAGCGCGTAGCGATGCGAGACCAGCCGCTCGAACGGCCAGCGCGTGCGGTTGCGCCCGAGGAAGTCGAGGGCGCGGGGGATGACCCAGGGATCGTACATGATGACGCCCACGATCCGCTTGGCCCCCCAGACGAGCTGGGCCGGCTCGAGCTCGATGCGGGCGCCGCGGCTGATGGTCCCGATCTCGAGGTAGGTGCCGCCCGCCCGCAGCATCTCGAGACCTTCCGGGATCACCTGGGGAAAGCCGACGAAGTCGCACGCCACGTCGGCGCCGGCCCCGCCCGTCCACGAGCGGACCAGGTTGACGCGCTCCTTGCGGTCCGTCACCGCCTTCAGATCGATCACGTGGTCGGCCCCGAACGCCTTCGCCAGCTCCAGCCGCCCGGGGATCTGGTCGATCACGATGACGGTCGCCGCCCCCATGTCCTTGGCGACGGCCACCGCCTGGATGCCGAGGCCGCCCGCGCCCTGGACGACGACGCTGCCGCCGAACCGGAGGCCGACCTGGTGCAGCCCGAAGATCACCTGCGACAGCGCGCAGTTCACGGGGGCCACGAGCTCGTCGGCGAGCGCGTCCGGCACGCGGAAGATGGCGCCGCCCGGGCGGAGGTAGTAGTACTCGGCGAAGGCGCCGTGGAAGTGCGGGAACTCGGACGGCCCCCGCGGGCGCTCGATCTTGGCCGGGCAGTTCGCCGGCTCCTTGTTGAGGCAGACGTAGCAGCGTCCG
The DNA here is from genome assembly GCA_025922915.1 of Candidatus Methylomirabilota bacterium. GTDB lineage: Bacteria > Methylomirabilota > Methylomirabilia > Rokubacteriales > CSP1-6 > JAICGY01. The sequence continues at coordinate 1,414 of JAICGY010000376.1, forward strand.
CACGGGTAGAAGTAGGTGTAGGCGACCCGGTCGCCCTCCCGGAGCGGCTGCCCGAGCGAGTCGGTCCTCACGTTGCGGCCGAGGGCGGCCACGCGGCCGGTCATCTCGTGGCCGAAGATCCAGCCGTCCTGGGGGAGGCGGAGCGGGGCGTCCCCGCGCCAGAAGTGCAGGTCCGACCCGCACACGCTGGCGAGCGCCACGCGGATCGCGACCGCGTCCGGCTCGATCTCGGGCAGGGTGACGTCGCGGATCTGGAACGGCTTGCCGGGCCCGAAGAAGACGGCGGCCTTGCCCTGGATCATGGACGGACCCCCTCCGTGCCGAGCTCGAACGCGTCGTGCAGGGCCCGCACGGCGAGCTCGGCGTACTTGTCCTCGATCACGCAGGAGACGGCGATCTCCGACGTGGAGATCATCTGGATGTTGATCGACTCGCGCGAGAGCGCCGTGAACATGCGGGCGGCGACGCCCGAGTGGCTGCGCATGCCCACGCCGACGATGGAGACCTTCGCCACGCGCTCGTCGTAGGCGAAGCCCTCGGCGCCGATCTCGCGCGCCACCTCCTCCAGGGCGGCCCGGGCCCGGGGGGCGTCGCCGCGCGGCACCGTGAACGAGATGTCGGTCGTGGAGTCCCGGCTGATGTTCTGCACGATCATGTCCACGACCACGTTGCGGGCGCCGACGGCGCCGAACACCCGGGCCGCGATGCCCGGCCGGTCGGGGACGCGCAGCAGCGAGATCTTCGCCTGGCTGCGGTCGTGCGTGATGCCGGTGACGACGACGTCCTCCATCGCGTGCTCCTCCCGGGTGACGATGGTGCCTGCGTCGGGCTTGAACGTCGAGCGCACGTGGACCGTCACCCCGTACTTCTTCGCGAACTCCACCGACCGCGCCTGGAGGACCTTGGCGCCCAGGCTCGCCATCTCGAGCATCTCGTCGTAGGCCACGCGCGGGAGCTTCCGGGCGTCCGGCACCACGTTGGGATCGGCCGTGTACACGCCGTCGACGTCCGTGTAGATCTCGCACACGTCGGCCTTGAGCGCGGCCGCCAGCGCGACGGCGGTGAGATCGGAGCCGCCCCGGCCGAGCGTCGTGATCTCGTCCAGGTCGCTCGTGCCCTGGAAGCCGGCCACGACGGCGATCTCGCCGGCGTCGAGCGCGCCGCGCACGCGGTCGGCCGTGATGGCGGTGATCCGCGCCTTCGTGTGGGCGCGGTCCGTCCGCAGGCCGGCCTGGGCTCCCGTGAAGGACCGGGCCTTCAGGCCGAGCCCCTGGAGCGCCATGGCCAGGAGCGCGATCGTCACCTGTTCGCCGGTCGCGAGCAGCATGTCCATCTCGCGCGGCTCGGGGCTCGCCGTCACCTGGTGCGCGAGCGCGCCGAGCCCGTCGGTGGTCTTGCCCATGGCGGACACGACGACCACGACCTGGTGGCCCGCTCCGCTCTCCGCGACTCGGCGCGCGACGCTGCGGATCTTCTCGGCGTCGGCGACGGAGGAGCCGCCGTATTTCTGGACGACCAGGCCCATAGGAACCCGCATCCTACCACGCGGCGTCGGGGGGGCAAGAGCGCCCCGGCCGCTACGCGGCCCCGGCGGCGACGCCGGGGCGCGGCGGGGCGGGACGTTCAGGCGGGCGGCAGGCCGGGCGCCCGCGTCGCCTCCGTCAGCGTCATGTGCTCGCGAAGCAGGACCGCCCAGCCGAGGAGGGTGATCGGGACGTACTGGCTGGCGTGGTAGAGGATCGCGTAGCCGAGCGCGGTGCTCTCCGGGACGCCGAACAGCGTGAGCGCGAGGACGGTGGCGGCGTGCCAGACGCCCACGTAGCCGGGCGCGGAGGGCACGCTCACGCCGAAGGCGACGAACGTCGTGATCGCCCAGCCCGCGGCAAGCGGCACGTCGAGGTGGACCGCGCGCGTGAGCGCCCACGCGGCGAGCGCGCCGAGCGTCCACACCACGGCCGTCCAGGCGAGCAGCGGGCCCACGTGGCCGCGCGCGCGCACGCCCTCGAGGCCGCGGAGGACCAGATCGAGCACAGCCACCGCACGCCGCTCCACGCTCGGCCACCGGCGGGCCAGCCGGGTGGCGAGCCGCTTCATCCGTTCCGGCCGCGCGGCGAGCGCGGTCAGCGCCCCGGCGGCGACGGCGTCCAGGCCGAGCACGACCGCGGCCGCGTACTGGAAGGCGGCCGGCACCGGCATGACGAGCACGAGGGCGCCGAGGATCAGGACGATCGTCACGCTGTCGAGCATCCGCTCCACCACGAGGGTGGCGCCCGTCAGCCACATGCCCTCGCCGAGCGGCACGTCGCGCTCGGAGCGGAGCCGGCGACCCACGACGTACACCCGCACCAGCTCGCCCGCCCGCAGGGGCAGGAGGTTGTTGGCCATGTAGCCGATCATGTTGGC
>JAICGY010000377.1 GCA_025922915.1 Candidatus Methylomirabilota bacterium
GAGTCGCTCGTGCAACTCGAGTTCGGTGTCGCGGGACGTCCCTGGTCTCTGCGACATCTCAGCCCCCGTGCCGGGCCTGGAGAATAGCATCGCGCTGCGCGGGTTGCCAGGGGACCTCGCGCGCCCGAGCCGCCTCGCGCGCGGGCATGGCCACCTCCCGGTGGCGGTCGGCTTGGCCGGTGCTGCCGGATGTGCCGGTGGCAAGCGCGCTGCTACGGAAGGACCCGGCATGGGGGCGGATCGCCCGAACCCGACGGTGGTGCGGCGGCAGCCGTGAGCGCCGGTCCACTGATCGTCGTCGGGGCCGGTCCGAACGGTCTCGCCGCGGCCGTCGAGCTGGCGGGCGCGGCGCAAGACGTCCGGCTCTACGAGCGATCGGATCGCGTGGGTGGCGGCACCCGCAGCGCGGAGCTCACCCTGCCGGGCTTCGTGCACGACATCTGCTCCGGCGTGCACCCGATGGGCGCGGCGTCGCCGTTCTTCCGCGGCCTGCCCCTGCGGCAGCACGGCCTGGAGTGGGTGCACCCGCCGGCGCCCCTCGCCCATCCCTTCGACGACGGCACCGTTGCCGTCCTCGAGCGCTCCCTGGATGCGACGGGCGAGACGCTCGACGCCGCCGATCGCCGCGCCTATCGCCGGCTCGTGGCGCCCTTCGTCGACGCGTGGGAGCCGCTCTTCGCCGACGCGCTCGCCCCCCCTCACGTGCCACGCCATCCCGTCCTGCTCGCCCGGTTCGGACTGCGCGCGCTGAGGCCGGCGGCCGGCCTGGTCAGGGCCTGGTTCTCGGGGGAGCGCGCGCGGGCGCTCCTGACCGGCATCGCCGCCCATGCGCTGGAGCCCCCGACACGCGTCCCGACCGCCGCCTTCGGGCTGATCCTGGCGATCGCCGGACACGCCGTGGGCTGGCCCCTCGCCCGCGGGGGCTCGCAGCGGATCGCCGACGCCCTCGCCTCGGTGCTGCGAGCCCGCGGCGGAGAGATCGTCACCGGCACGCACGTGCGATCGCTCGCGGAGCTGCCCCCGGCTCCCGCCTATCTCCTCGACCTCACGCCGCGACAGGTGCTCCGCGTGGCCGAGGACCGCCTGCCGCCCGGCTACCGGCGCCGGCTGGCACGGTATCGCTACGGCCCCGGCGCCTTCAAGATCGACTGGGCGCTGTCCGACCCGATCCCGTGGCGCGCGAAGGAGTGCGCGCGGGCTGGCACGGTCCACCTGGGCGGATCCAGCGCGGCGATCGCGGCGGCCTCCGCCGCGGCCTGGGAGGGCCGCCTGGAGCCGAGACCGTTCGTCCTCCTCGCCCAGCCGACGCTCTTCGACGACCGCCGCGCGCCGCCCGGGCGGCACACGGCCTGGGCCTACTGCCACGTGCCCCGGGGATCCGAGGCGGACATGACCGCGGCGATCGAGGCGCAGGTCGAGCGGTTCGCGCCCGGCTTCCGCGACACGATCCTGGCCCGGCACACGATGACCCCGGGACAGCTGGAGGAGCACGATCCGAACCTCGTCGGCGGCGACATCAACGGGGGCGTCCAGGACGTGTGGCAGCTCTTCACGCGCCCCGTCGTCAGCCTCGTCCCCTACAGGACGGCCGCGCCCGGCGTCTACATCTGCTCCTCGTCCACGCCGCCGGGAGGCGCCGTGCACGGCCTCTGCGGGTGGCACGCCGCCCGGACCGCCCTTCGCGACCTCCGGTAGCGCTCGCTCTCGGGCCGCTGGCGGTTCCGGCCGGTTCGTGGCACTCTGCCGGAGGGCGAACCACGGCACGAGGAGGATCCGATGACCTGGATCGAGCTCCGAGAGGACGCCTGGCTCGCGCTCGAGATTGCCGCGCGGTTCGCGCCGACACCTCTCGGCGCCGGCGCGGCCGCGGCACTCCGCCGCGCGACGCTCCTCGAAACCTCGCAGCACGGACGGCTTCGCGTCTTCGGCTGCTCGGCCCTCGAAGCCGAGGAGATCGCCCGGTGGTGCGACAACGTCGCGCGCCTGCTGTCGTACGCCGGGCATGTCGGCACGGCGGCGGCGCTGGACACCGCGGCGGTGGCGGCCCGGACCGGCCGCGTCTTCGACCCCGCCCCGCGCTCCGAGACGCGACCGCTGGCGCGCCTGGCCTGACGGCTCGGCGCGAAGGTCGTCACTCCCCCTCGCCGAAGCCCAGCTGACGGCCGAGGCGGTCGATCGCCTTCCGGAACTCGTCCGGCCCCCTCGTGAAGCTCTTCTTGATCGACTGCCAGTCCTCTCGCAGCTTGGTCGTCAGGTCGGAGGGTGGCGGCTCCGCCGGCCGCGAGGGCAGGACGCTCGACGGCGGCGCCGGCGGGGACGTGGACGGTGAGGCGGACACCGCCGGGGCGGGGGCCTCTCGCGGCGGAGCGGGCGACGCAACGCGCGGGGGAAGGGTTGCCACGCCGGCGTCGGCGGCGGGCTCGCGACGCGGCGACGGCGCCGGCGCGGGAGCCGCGTCCCGAGCGCGGGGTGGCGGCCCCGGGGGCTTCACCTCGGCCCGGCGTCCGGCGTCGGCGGTGCGCTCCAGGCGAGCCAGACGCCGGGCGGCCTCTGCCAGGTCCTCTGCGAGCCGGCGCATCCCCTGCTCGGCCTGGCGGGACTCCTTCTCCGCGCCTCCCAGACGGGCCTCGAGGCGGCGGCTCCGCTGCTCGGCGGTGTCCAGGCGCGCCGCCATCGCGCGCACGGCCTGGTCGGTCTCGCCCGCCCGGGTCTCGGCGGCGACTGCCCGCTGCTCGGCCGCCGCGGCCCCCGTCTCGGCGGCGCGAGCCGACTGCTCGATCCCGGTCAGGCGCGGCTCGGCGCCGGCCAGCGTCGCCTCGAGCGCGGCGAGCCGGCCGCCGACGGCCGACACCTGCGCGGCGACCGCCGGGTCGGACGCCGGCTCCGCGCCCGACGGCGCCCGGGCGATCAGCGTGATGGCCAGCATCGCGCTGGCGGCGAAGCAGCCGGCGGCGAGGGCGTGGCCCAGGCGGGTGACGAGGAGCCGGCGCTGCCGCCGGTCGGGCTCGTCCTCGGAGGGCGCGAACCCGTAGACCAGCACGAGCAAGCACATGATCGACGCACCGATGGCGCTCGCGAGGACGATGGCGAGCGCGAGGGGCAGGACGGCAGCGGGCATAGATTTCCTCCATGCCCCTGTGCGATCACTCTACCAGACGCCCCGGACGGCCGGGGTCTGGGATTTCAGAGCCCCAGCGCGGCGAGGCGGCCGGGGGTCGGGACGCCGTCGGCGTCCCAGCCGCGCAGACGGTAGTACTCGTCGAGCATGGCCGCGAGCTCCGCAGGAGGGCAGTGCATGCCGGCCGACGGCCCCTCCGGGATCGGCTCGTGCATGACCCGCCAGGGCAGCACGTCCTGCGCGCGGCGCACCCCCTCGCGCACGTTGAAGAGGCGCTCCAGGTTGACGATGCGCTCGCCGACCCGCTCGAGCTCCTCGACGCTCACGTCCCATCCCGTCACCGCCCGCACCATCCGCGCGTACGGCTCCTCGACGTAGAGGCCGAAGCCGCGCTCCGAGGTGAAGCGGCACATCACGAGCGAGTCGCCCACCGCCGTGAAGTGCTGGCTCCGCACGGCGAAGGCCGGCTTGCCGTCCGTCGAGCGGCGGTCGAACGTCGGCGCGTACTGGGGCGTGGGGCGCGTGTCGTGATGGCTGCCGCCGCGCGTCGCCGTCGCGTAGCCGATCGACATCCCCTTGAGCGCACGCGCGGAGTGCGCGGGCAGCTCCAGGCGCTTGACGGCATAGACGGCGCGCGTCGCTTCGGGGTGCAGCGACTCGGCGAGGCGCCA
>JAICGY010000378.1 GCA_025922915.1 Candidatus Methylomirabilota bacterium
GTCGCTCGGCTGCACCAGCGTCGCCGGCAGCCACGGCGCGCGATCGCCCAGGACGGCCTTGACGACCTTCGCCTTCTCCGCCCCGGACACCAGGAAGACGACGCAGGCGGCGGCGTTGATCACCGGGAAGGTGAGCGTGAAACGCTGGGGGATCAGGGCCGCCGTGGCGTGCACCGCCGCCACCGGGCGAAACACCTCCTTGAGGACCGGCGAGCCGGGAAACAGCGACGCCGCGTGCCCGTCCACCCCCAGGCCGAGCAGGACGAGATCGAAGCGGGGCAGCCCGCCGCGGGGCGGGGCGAACACGTCGGCGAGCGCCCGGGTGTACTCCGCGGCCGCCGCCTCCGGGTCCTCGGCCTCGCCTCGGATCCGGAAGATCTGGTGCTCCGGCACCGGCACCGTGGCGAGCAGCGCGTCGTACGCCATGCGGTAGTTCGACTCGCGGTGGTCCGGCGGGACGCCGCGCTCGTCGCCGAAGAAGACCCACGTCCGCTCCCACGGCACGGTGTCCCGGAGCGGGGCGCTCGCGAGACGCTCGTAGGTGGCGCGCGGCGTGGCGCCACCGGCGAGCGCCACGGTGAAGCGCGCGCGGGCGGCGACGGCGGCGCGCGCGGTCTCGGCGATGGAGCGGGCCGCCGCCTCGGCCAGGGCGACGGCGTCCTCGACGATCACGATCTCGGGCACGGGGTCCATCACCCGATCATACCGTCTCATCGAGACGGCGCTGACGGGCCAGCGCCGCCGCGTAGCGCGCGTGGCGGGCGGGATCGGCCGTCACGCCGTCCGCCAGCGGAACCCGGGCCGCCGCGAGGTCCGGCAGCAGCCCGAGGGCCTCCAGCGCGAGCAGCGCGGCGCCCCGTCCCGTTGCTTCCGCCTCCGGCGAGGAGGCGACGGGCCGGCCGAGCGCGTCTGCGATCATCCGCAGCCAGGCCGGGGAGTTGACGATCGCGCCGCCGGAGGCCACCACCAGGTGGTCCGGCGCGGCCAGGGGCGCGAGGAGCGCGTAGACGAGCGCGAGCCGGAGAGCCACCGCCTCGAGCGCGGCCTGGGCGAGGTCGAGCGCCCCGGTGGACAGCGACAGCCCGGCGACGACCCCCCGGCGGTCGCCGCGCCAGCCGGGCGCCCGCTCGCCGGCCAGGAAGGGAAGCACGGTGAGGCCGTGGGCGTCGGGGAGGCGGTCGGCGAGCGCGCGCTCCACGGCGTCGTCGTCGGGAAGGCGCAGCACGTCGCGGCACCAGGCGTAGACGTTGCCGCCCTCCGACGTCGCGCCCCCCACGACCGTCCGGCGCCGGTCCAGGCGGTAGCGCCAGAGACCGCGCGGGGGCACCACGCGTCCGGTCGTGATCACGCGCAGCGCCGCCGAGGTGCCGACGTTCAGGGCAACCCGCGAGGGATCCACGCAGTCCGAGCCCACGTTGCTGGCCGCGCCGTCGCCGACGGCCGCCAGCCACGGCACGCCGCGGAGGGCCGGCCAGCGCGCCGCCCACGCGGGGCGCAGGTCGCGCGCCTGCAGCCCCTCGGCGAGGGGGAAGAGCTGCGCCGGCTCCAGCCCCGCCGCGGCGAGCGCCTCCGGGTCCCACGCGACGGCGTCCTGATCGAGGAGCCCGGTGCCCGACGCCATCGACACGCCGGTCGTCGCCTCGCCGAAGAGCGCCAGCTCCAGAGCCTCGCCGATCGAGCCCCAGCGCGCCACGCGCGTCAGGTCGGCGGGACGCGTGCGGGCCAGCCAGCGGAGCTTGGCCGGCCAGTACGAGGCGTGCACGTGACAGCCGGTCCTCGCGCGAAGCCCGTCCTCGTCGAGCGCGTCGCGGAGCAGGGCGGCGTCGGGGGCGCTGCGCGAATCGGCCCACGTGAACACGGGCGTCACCGGCCGGTCGTCGCGGTCGAAGCCGAGGAGACCGTGCCAGAACGTGGTCACGGCGACGGCACGGACGTCGACGCCGCGGCCTCGCACGACGGCGTCGAGGCACGCGGTGGCGGCGTCGAGCAGCGTGCGCGGGTCGTGCTCGACGCCGCCGTCCGGGCTCGTCGCCGGCGCGTACGCCACCCGGTGGAACCGGCCGGGGACGGCGCGCCCGGCGGCGTCGCAGAGGCGGGCGCGCGCCGAGGAGGTGCCGAGATCGAGCGCGATGACCACGAGCCGGTATTGTAAGATCCGATGCATGGCGGATGGCTGGGAAGTCCTCATGCTGCGCGGGCTGGCGGCGACCGACGAGCGGGCCGAGGAGTTCACCGGCACCCTCGTGATCCACCGCGTGGGCAGCCCCGAGCCGGTGGAGTCGGTTCCCGTGCGCGTCAAGCGCACGGTGCTCGTCGAGATGCACGAGACCCTCGGTCGGCTGCTCGCGCGGTCGACCGGGCTCACACGGAGGTAGATCGTCCATGACACGCATCCGGGTCCTGAGCCCCGTCGGCGAGGTGACGGGCGAACGCGTCGCGGTGCCGCCCCTGCCCGGCGCCTGGCAGGGATTGACCGTCGGCTTCCTCGACAACACCAAGTCCAACTTCGATCGCCTGACCGTCGGGATGGGCGAGCTCCTGCGCGACCGTCTCGGCGTGGCGGCCGTCGTGCATCGCCGCAAGGCCAACGCCTCGACGCCGGCGCCGCCCGAGCTCCTCGCCGAGCTCGGCAAGACGTGCGACGTCGTCTTCGCCGGCTCCGCCGATTGAGGGTCGTGCACGTCGTGGAGTCTCCACGACGCCATCGAGCTGGCGAAGGCGGGCACGCCGGCGGGGCTCATCGCGACCACGGCGTTCCAGGGGCTGGCCGTGAGTGAGCTCGGCGCGCTCGGCGTGACCGGCCTGCCGGTGCTCGTGGTCGAGCATCCCCTCGGGGGCGAGCGGCCGGAGTCGATCGCGCGGCGGGCGGAGCAGGCGGTCGAGCAGCTCGCGAGCCTGATCCCGACGTGACGGCCTCCGCCGGAGCCGGCGGCGGGCCCGGGGTGACGGTCGCTCCGGCGCCGCCGCGCGAGATCGAGGTCGACGACGCGCCGGAGGCCCTGCTGGCGGCCTTCGTCGAGCGGCAGTGGTGCGACGGCCTGCCGATCGTGCCCCCGACCGAGGCCCGCGTGCGCGCCATGCTGGGCGGCCGCGAGGCCCAGCGCTCGCTCGGCGCCATGCCGCCCCTGTGGCGCCAGGCCACGCTCGAGAAGCTCGCGATCAACACGGTGATGGCCGGCGGCGAGCCCGCCTGCTTCCCCGTGGTCTGCGCGGCGGTCGCGGCGATGCTCGACCCCGCGTTCAATCTCTACGGGGTGCAGGCCACCACCCATCCCGTCGCCCCGCTCCTGATCGTCAACGGTCCCTACGGGCGGGGGATCGGGCTGCACGGGGGCAGCGGCTGCTTCGGCCCCGGCTTCCGCGCCAATGCCACGATCGGCCGGGCGGTCCGCCTGATCCTCATGAACGTCGGGGGCGCCTGGCCCGGGCGTCACGACATGGCCACGCAGGGCAGCCCGGCGAAGTACGCCTTCTGCATCGCCGAGCACGAGGAGGCCTCGCCGTGGGGCCCGCTGCACCAGGGCGACGTGGTCACCGTCTACGGCGGCGAGGGGCCGCACAACGTCAACGACCACGTCTCGACGACGGCCACGGGCATCCTCACCACGGTGGCGGACACCGCGGTCACGCTCGGGTCCAACGTCGGCTGGTACCTGGCGCAGAGCCAGCTCCTGATCGCGCTCGGGCCCGAGCACGCGCGCACCATCGCGGCGGACGGGCTGTCGCGGGCGGACGAGCAGCGCTTCGTCTACGAGAACGCCCGGCAGCCGCTCGGCCTCA
>JAICGY010000379.1 GCA_025922915.1 Candidatus Methylomirabilota bacterium
AGCGAGTTCTAACACACGGCTCCGGGAGCGGCAACTCGGCACGGCGCCTCCCTCATGCCCTGCGCCCGGCGGCCGACCATGATCTGCGCAATGTATGCTAACATCCCGTATCAATGAAGATCCGGGTGCTCGGCGCCTTCGGAGCCGAAGGACTCGCCCAGCGGCCCGCTGCTTTTCTGGTGAACGACCGGTTGCTGCTCGACGCCGGCACCGTCGGCGGCGCCCTCTCGGTACCCGAGCAGGTCAACATCGAGCACGCCCTCCTCTCGCACGCCCACCTCGACCACGTCGTCGGCCTCGCGTTCCTGACCGAGACGCTCGCGCTCACCGAGGTTCGCCGGCCGCTGACGGTCGCGAGCCTGGAGCCGGTGATCCACGCCCTCCGCACCTCGGTCTTCAACGACGTCGCGTGGCCGGACTTCTCTCAGCTGCCGACGCCGGACAATCCCGTCCTGCAATTCCGGTCCCTGGCCGGGGAGTCGGAGCAGCGTGTCGGCGACCTCTGGGTCACCCCGGTGCCGGTCAGCCACACCGTGCCGACGAGCGGCTTCATCCTGCACGACGGCACGACCGGGGTCGTGTTCTCCGGCGACACCGGGCCCACCGACGCGCTGTGGGCGCTCGCGCGGGAGCAGCGGCTCATCCGCACCGTCATTTTGGAGTGCGCCTTCCCCAACCGCCTGGCGGCGCTGGCCGACGTGGCGCGGCACCTGACGCCGCGACTCATCGAGCGTGAGATCGACAAGCTCCCCCCCGACGTGCCCATCTGGATCTATCACGTCAAGCCCCAGTTCACGGACGAGATCGGCGAGGAGCTGTCGCGCATCGGCGGCGGCCGCGTGATGCTCGTCGAGCAGGACAAGACCTACTCGGTGTAGACGCGTCAGGGGGCGCTCGCGTCCTCCGCCTCGGGCGCCCCCACGATGACGACGGTGTCGCTCGAGAGCTCGACGCGCACGGCCTCGCCCACCCGGAAGATGCGCGACTCGCTCGCGCCCGCCAGCTCGACGCGCACCAGCTGCCCGCCCCCGATGTCGACCTCGTAGAGGTGCCGCGCCCCCTCGAAGACCCGGAGCGTGACGGTGCCCGGGATGCCGGGGCCACGGGCCATGGAGGCGTCGACGAGCGCCAGCATCTCCGGCCGCATGACGAGCAGCCCCCGGTGGCCCTGCCCCCAGGTGCCGCCGCCCGCCACCGGCACCCGGTGTCCCGCGGCGGTCTGCACCACGACGCCCAGCTCGCGCACCTCGACGACCTGCACGGGAAGGAAGTTCGCGGGCCCGAGCGCCTCGGCCACGGCCCGGCTCACCGGATGCTGGTAGACGTCCGCGGGCGCGCCGACCTGGGCCACGCGCCCGCCGTGGAGCACTGCGATCCGGTCCGAGAGCGCCAGGGCATCGGCAGCGTCGCGCGTGACGTGGATCGTCGTGACGGCCAGGTCCCGGTGCAGCTTCGCCAGCTCCAGGCGCAGGCTCTTGCGCGTCAGCGGGTCCAGGTGGGCGAGCGGCTCGTCGAGGAGGAGCACGGCCGGCTCCACGGCGAGGGCCCGCGCCAGCGCCAGCCGGCGCCGCGCGCCGAGGTCGAGGGCGTCCGGCCGCGCGTGGGCGAGCGAGGTCAGGCCGAGCCGGTCCAGGACGACGCCGAGCCGGCGCTCCAGGTCGGACCCGCGCACGCCCTGCTGCTCGAGACCGAAGGCGACGTGAGCGCGCACCGACAGGTGCGGCCACAGCCCGCCCTCCTGGGCGACGTAGCCCACGGCGCGGCGGCCCGGCGGAAGGCGGGTCACGTCGCGGCCGTCCACGAGGATGCGCCCGTGGGTGAGCGGCAGGAAGCCGGCCACCGCGCGCACGACGTCCGTCTTGCCGGAGTGGGGCGGTCCCAGGAAGGTGAAGAGCTCGCCGTAGCGCACGTGCACCGACACGCGGTCGAGACCGGGCGGGCGCCCGTCGCGCGTGCTGATGGCCTCGAGCCGGATGTCGACGAGCGGCCGGCTCCCGGCGGGGGCGCTCACCGCGACAGCGGCCGGACGGCCGGCACGTGCGCCCGCAGCGCCGCCACCGGCAGGCAGGCGAGCCCGACCAGCGCCAGGACGACGTAGAGCGCCGCCGGGGACGCCCAGGAGAGGATCGAGGTGGCCAGCACCGGTCCGAGAAAGGCGGCGCCGATGCGGGCCGAGTTGATGACCCCGATGGCCTCGCCGCCGGCGGACTGCGCGATCCGCGCGACGACGATCGGGAACATCGGCGCGATGACGAGCACCTGGAAGAATCGCAGCGTCCCGTAGGCCCACGCCGAGCCGACCAGGGCGAGCGCCGCCACGAGCAGCGAGGAGCCGACGACGAGCGTCGCGATGAGGCGCCGCTCCGGCGCCAGCTCGGCGAGGCGCGGCGCGGCGAACGAGCCGAGGGCCGCCGCCACCCCCGAGGCGAAGATCACCAGCCCGCCGATCTCGAGCGTGCGGGACGCATCGACGCCGAGCGCGGGCAGGACGTCGGGGAGGATCGCGGTCAGGAAGAACACGTGGGTGGAGCCTCCGAGCACGAGGAGCGCCACCAGCAGCACCTCCCGCCACGGCGTGGCGCCCGACCGTGCATCGCCGACGGGCCCGGGCCCGGACGACGGCACGCCCCAGTGCACCAGCGCCGCGCAGCCGAAGAGGATCAGCGCGCCGAGCGCGAACGAGGGCCGGAAGCCCAGGCGCGCGGCCGCGATCGCGCCCGCCAGCGGCCCGATGATCTGGCCGATCGTCATCGCCGACTGGATCGCCGCCACCTGGCGGCGCACGCCGGCGCCGTCGCCCGATCGTCCGGCGATGATGAACGCGAAGGTCGACGCGGCGCCCATGAAGCCCAGGATCACGCGCGCGAGGAACATCTCGGGCAGCGTGCGGGCGGCGACCATGCCGAAGAAGCCGATGCCCTGGAGGACCTCGACCATCACGTAGTAGGTCTTGGGATCGCCGCGCCCGGCGAACCGGCCCCACAGCGGCGCGGTGACGACGGTGACGAGCGGCGTGATGCCCAGGATCCAACCCGTCCAGCGCAGCGTCGCCGCCGGCTCCCAGCTCGACATCTGCTGGATGTGGAAGGGCAGGCTCACGTAGACGAACGACCAGGCGAACGTCCCGAGCAGGATCGCCGCCGGCAGCACGTGTGGGCCGCCGAGGCCCCGGGGAGACGGCCCGGGCGTCACGGCGGGCCCCAGAGCCCCCGGCGCGCCTCCCACGCCTCCCGCTGGGCCGCGAGCAGCCGCAGGTGATGGCGGACGTTGACGCGCTCCGGCGCCGCCCGCGCCGCACCCTGGCGCACGAGCTCGGCGTTCACGAGCGTGTCGCCGGACCACAGCCACGCGAGGAGGCGGCCGGCCTCGTCGCGCTCCTGTGCGTCGCGCTCGACGCGCACGGCGCCCCCGCCCACCAGCTCCTTCAGGATTGCCGGCACGGCGGGCGGCGTCTCGATCCCGATGAGCCGCACCCGATCCGGCCGGCCGTCCACCTCGACGTCGATCCACCCCTCCGGCTGCACGCTCACCACGCGCGCGGTCGCCCGCGGCGCCGCCCCGGGATCGAAGAGCAGGGCGAGGAGAGCGACGCCGGCGATCGCGGCCAGCGACGCGAGGAGCCAGATCACGCGCAGGCGAGGCGGCAGCCTGACGATCGTGTTCTCGCAGACGAGGAGGTCGGTGACGATGCCGGCACCCGCGCGGGCGGCGCGCGTCGTGGCGGGCTCCGCGGACCGCGGGTCGCGGCTCAGAACCGCGCC
>JAICGY010000380.1 GCA_025922915.1 Candidatus Methylomirabilota bacterium
AGGTACCCGTCGTTGGCGGCGATGACGACCAGCCCGCGCAGGCGCCGCATCCAGCGCACGGCGACGAGCGGGTGCACCTGCATGGCGGAGGCGCAGCGCAGCAGCGCGTAGCGCCCGGCGAAGACCGGCCGCGTCCTCGCGCACCGCCGGGTCTCGGTGTCCACCGCGCGGCGGCACGCGCGGAGCCGCTCCACGCCCGCGGTCCGGCCGCCCGCGATGGCGCCGGGGTCGGCCGCCCGCGCGAGCACGCCGAGCGCCACCTCGACCTCGTCGCCCGCCGCGCGGCGGGACGCCGAGATCGGCCACCGTCCCGGGCACCGCGAGCCAGGCGAGGTCGTCGATCGCGACGCGAGGCCGGAGCAGCTCGAACGCGAGCAAGCTCGTGGACGCGACCGGCTCGTGCCCGAACGCGCTCACCGCGACCGCGCCGGGCGGGAAGCCGCGCGGCTGGTGATGGTCGATGACCACCGTGGGGGCGCCGGGCAGGACCGGGCCGCCGCGGCTGCCCATGTCGACGACGATGCAGGCGACGACGGACGGCCCGCGCGCCGGCGTGCGGAGCACCGCGCGCGCAGCCCGGAGCGGTTCGGGCGCCGCCGGCCAGCCCTCCATCGCCCGCTCATTGCTTGCAACCTGGATGCCTCCCGGGCGATGCTGCGCCATCTCGGCTACGTCGCGATCGCGCTCTCGATCGATGCGCCCACCAACCGCACCTGCCGGCTGCGCAACGCCACGCCGGCGCGGCTGCGCGCGCTGATCGCCGAGAACCTCCCCAACCTCGAGCGCGTGCTCGCCTACAACGTCACGCTCGACGTGCGCCTCTACCGGATCACGAGCGACATCGTCCCGTTCGCCTCGCATCCCGTGAACCGGCTCGAGTGGTGGGCCGAGTTCGCCCCATCGCTCGCGCACCTCGGCCGGATCATCCGGCAGCACGGGATGCGCGTCTCGATGTCCCGGCCAGTTCACCGTCCTGAACTGGTCAACCCCGCCGTGGCGAGCGCGGCGGCGGACGAGGTCGTGTGGCACGTGCGCTTCCTGGATGCGCTCGGCGTCGGCGACGACGCGAGGATCGTGATCCACATCGGCTCGATCGCCGGCGGACGGGAGGCGGCGATCGCGCGCTTCGCCCACCGACTCGGCCGTCCGCGAGCTGCTGCACGCGTGCTTCGCCACCTGGCGCGCGCGACGGGATCCCGAAGGTCCACCTGAGCAGCCAGGCCGCCGGCGGCCGGCGCGGCCAGCACGCGGACTGGGTGCGCCCGCGCGACGTGACCGCGTTCCTCGCCGTCGCCCCCCACGCGGCCGTTCGACGCGATGCTGGAGGCCAAGCGGAAGGACCAGGCCCTCGTGGCCCGTCGCGGCGTCCACGAGACCGGCCGGCCGGACCCGGTGCCCGGGGCGCGACGTCAGGCGGGCCGGCGGAGCGCGGCGTGATCGGGGATGACGCCGGGGGCGGCGGCGGCGAGCCACGCCGGGTGAGCGGCCGGCGAGACCCAGACGTGGAAGTGCAGCTGGGAGAGCGCGGCCGGATCGGCCAGGAAGAACAGCTTCTGCCGGTCGGTCAGCGCGTCCGGGCCACCCTCCACCGCGGCGGCGACGGCCCGCTGCCGGCGCCACCGGGCGCTCGGCGACGACCGCGCGTGGGGGGGCGACGTGGCGCAGGCGACCGCGTTGGCCAGCGGATCCACCACCGCATCGACGAACCGGGGCGCGGCGCGCTCGGTGTGCGCGCTCAGGGTGCGTAGCTCCTCCGGCGGGTCCGTCTCCTCGGGAATCAGGAACAGCCCGGCCCGGCGGAGCGCGCGGCCGAGGGACACCCGGCTGGAATAGACCGAGATCGGGATCGAGAGGGCGAGCGCGCCGACCACCGGCAGCAGCCACCACGCATACCAGGGGGCCAGCCAGTAGACGCCCCCCGCCCACACCAGGCCGACCACCGTCTGGGGCCCGTGGCGCCGCACGGCCTCGCCCCACGTCGTCTCGGAGTCCTCGCGCGGCGGGCTCTTCCAGTGGATCTGCAGGCCGGTGAGGGCGGCGATGACGAACTGCGTGTGGAACAGCATCCGGATGGGCGCGAGCAGCGCCGACAAGACCACCTCCATCAGCAGGCTGAGCGTGACGCGCAACGCGCCGCCGAAGCGCGCGGCGCCGCGCGCGAGGACGAGGACGGCCCCGAGGATCTTGGGCGCGAACAGGACGACCGCCGTGGCGACGGCGAAGCCGATGGCGGAGTCGATGTCCCACCGCGGCCAGATGGGAAAGAGCTGGCGGGGCTGGACGAAGTACTGCGGCCCGATCACGGTCTGCAGCACGACGAAGGCGGTCGACACGGCCAGGGCGAGGAGCCACAGGGGCGCGGACAGGTACGTCATGATCCCCGTCATGAACACCGCCCGGTGCGCCGGGTGCAGGCCTTGCCACAGGAAGAGCCGTGAGTTGATCAGGTTCCCCTTGCACCAGCGCCGGTCGCGCTTGAGCTCGTCGAGGAGGTTGGGCGGCATCTCCTCGTAGCTGCCCGGCAGGTCGTAGGCCATCCACACCTGCCAGCCGGCCCGGCGCATGAGCGCGGCCTCCACGAAGTCGTGGGACATGATCTCGCCGGAGAACGGGCCGCGGCCGGGCAGACGCCCGAGGGCGCAGTGGCGCATGAAGGGCGCGATCCGGATGATCGCGTTGTGGCCCCAATAGTAGGACTCGCCCAGCTGCCAGAAGTGCAGCCCCGCCGTGAAGAGCGGGCCGTACACACTGGTCGCGAACTGCTGGAGGCGCGCGTACATGGTATCGCGCCCGGCGGCCCGCGGGGCCGTCTGGATGATGCCCGTGGTGGGATTCGCCTCCATCAGCCGGACCAGCGTCACGAGACACTCGCCGCTCATCACGCTGTCCGCGTCGAGGACGACCATGTACCGGTACTGGCTCCCCCAGCGCCGGCAGAAGTCCGCCACGTTCCCGCTCTTGCGCTTGATGCGCTGCCGGCGCCAGCGATAGAAGATGCGGCCGAACCCGCCGACGGCCGCGCAGAGGTCCAGCCAGGCCTGCCGCTCCGCCGTCAGCGTGTCGGGCTCGCTGCTGTCGCTCAGGATGAACACGTCGAAGCGATCGAGCGCGCCGGTGGCGGCGAGGGACTCGTACGTCGCGCGCACGCCCCCGAACACGCGCGGCACGTGCTCGTTGCAGATCGGCATGATCACCGCCGTGCGGGCTTCCGGCGGAATGCTCGTTCCCGGCGGGGCGGAGCGGGTGATCGCGTGCCGGTCGCGGCCGGAGCACAGCAGCACGAAGCCGCTCAGCGCAGTCCAGAATCCGAGGGAGACCCAGACGAACAGGATCGTCGACAGGCTGAGGATCGCGAGCTCCAGGGGCTGCTGCCCGTGATAGGGCAAGAGCCGCGTCGTCATGTAGTAGGCGAAGGCCGCGGTCTGGGCCAGCACCAGGAGGATGAACACCGTGCGGCGCACGAGGGCCGTCCGCGTGACCCGGCGACTCTTCGGCGACTCCGCCACCGCCCGGGCCCCGCCCTCCCCCACCGGGCGGCCGCGCAGCCGCGTCCGCAGGCCACGGCGGATGGCGGCCACCGGGGCGTGCCATCCGGCGGGGGCCATGGGCGTCCGGCGCACGGGGGGCGTCGTGGGCAGCAGGGGCGCGCCATCCGCCTCCGAGCGACCGACGTTCTTCGCCACGCCGGGCACGGCGAGCTCCAGCCGCCGGCGCGCGGACGCGACGGCTCGGTGCTCGTCGAAGCGCGACGGCGGCTCTA
>JAICGY010000381.1 GCA_025922915.1 Candidatus Methylomirabilota bacterium
CCGGATGACGCGGTGGATGCTGAGCAGGATGCCGACCGCGCCCACGCCGATGCCGAGCGCCGCGTGGTGGGTCGGCAGCACCGTGTACATCATCATGTCACCGAGGAGCGAGAGCGACGTCGCCGCCGCCAGCGCGAGCACGATACGACCGCGGCTGGCCGGCACTCAGCGCTCCCCCACGAGGCGGGGGTCGAGGACGTCCCGCAGGCCGTCGCCCAGCAGGTTGAAGCCGAGGACGGCGACGGTGATCGCGGAGCCCGGGGCGACCGCGAGCCAGGGGTCGAGCTCCATGAAGCCGCGCGCCTCGCTGAGCATCGAGCCCCAGGAGGGGGCGGGAGGCTGAACGCCGAGGCCGAGGAACGACAGCGCCGCCTCGATCATGATGGCGGTGGACAGGTTGAAGGTGGCCTGCACGATGACCGGCGCCAGCACGTTCGGGACGATCTGGCGCACCATGATGCGCCCGGCCCCGGCGCCCAGCGCCCGCGAGGCGTGCACGTACTCGTTCTGCTTGATCGAGAGCACGCTGCCGCGCACGACCCGGGCGAAGATCGGCACGTAGGCCAGGGTGATGGCGGCGACGAGGTTCGCCGGGGTGGCGCCCGCGGTGGCGACCACGGCCAGGGCCAGCAGCAGCGTGGGGAACGCCATCAGCACGTCGATGCCGCGCATGAGCAGGTGGTCCGTCCTGCCCTCCAGGTAGCCCGCGAGGAGCCCGACGCCGCCCCCGAGCAGCGCCGCCAGCCCGACGGCCGAGAAGGCCACCGTCATGGAGACCCGGGCGCCGAAGAGCAGGCGCGCCAGCAGGTCCCGGCCGAACTGATCGGTGCCGAGCCAGGCCTCCGCCGACGGCAGCGCGAAGCGGCGCGGGCTCATCGCCAGCGGATCGGCGGGGGCGATCACCGGCGCCAGCATCGCGCCCGCCAGCACCGCCGTCGCCAGGGCGAGGCCGGCGACGGCCGGGGGTCGCCGCCACAGCTCGCGCGCGACGCGCCCGCGCCGTCGGGCCACCGGCGCCGCGGCGGCGTCCGCCGCCGCCGCCGGCACCGCGTCAGCGACGGACCCGGGGATCGAGGACCCCATGGAGCAGATCGACGACGAGGTTGACGAGGACGAACGCCGTGGCGAGGAACAGCGTGGTGCCCGTGATCACCGGGAAGTCGCGCTTCTGGATGGACTCCAGCAGCAGGCGACCGACCCCGGGCAGGATGAAGATCTCCTCGGTCAGGACCAGGCCTCCGATGAGCACGCCCACCTGCACGCCGGTGACGTTCACGACGGCGATCAGCGAGTTGGCCAGGACGTGCCGGTACACCACGCCGCGCTCCGGCAGCCCCTTCGCCCGCGCGGTGCGCACGTAGTCGAGCCGCAGGTTCTCGAGGACCGACGCCCGGGTCATGCGCACGATGAGGGGCAGGACCGTGAGGGACAGCACGGCGGAGGGGATCGCGACCTGGGCCAGGTTCTGCGCGGGGTCCTCGCCGAACGGCACGTACTCGAGGATCGGCATCCCCGGCCAGAGCAGCGAGCCGGCGAGCACCGTCAGCGTGGCCACCCAGAAGTTCGGGATGGAGTAGCCGAGGACGGCGCCCAGGCGGATGCCGGTGTCCGCCCAGGTGTCGCGCTGCACCGCGGCCAGCGTGCCGACGGGGATGCCGACCACGAGGGCGAGCAGGATCGCCAGCGCCGCCAGCTCGAGGTTCACGGGCAGGCGGCGGAGGATCTCGTCGAGCACGGGCTTGCCGGACACGAACGAGGTGCCCAGGTCGCCGCGGACGAGGCCGGCGACCCACAGGGCGTAGCGCTCGACGACCGGCCGGTCGAGGTGCAGCGCCTCGCGCTGCCGGGCCGCCGCGTTCCGGTCGCCGAACGCCTGGTCGCTCGACACGATGTCGACGATGTCCCCCGGGATCAGCTGCTGCATGCCGAAGACGAGCAGCGAGACCCCGAACAGGATCGGCACCAGCGACACCAGCCGCACGGTCAGGTAGTGATGCACCGGATCACCCGGCGCCGGCGACGGCGGCGCGCGCCCCGCCGCGCGCCACGCCCGCCCGTCCCTCCCCTACCGGCCCTCGAGCCACGTCTCCCGCAGGTAGACCCGCGAGGCGTTGGCCATCGGCTGGAAGCCCTTCAGCTCCGGCCGCCAGACGTTGTAGCGGGTGCGCATGGCGTACGGCCAGATGATCGGCACGTCCTGCGCGTAGATGCGCTGGACCTGGTGCCACAGCGCCACCCGCCGCGCGGTGTCGACCGTCGCGCGCTGCTCCTCGAGGAGGCGGTCCAGCTCGGGGTTGCTGTAGCCGCCGGCGTTGATGGCGCCCTTGCTGTGGGTCGTGTCGTACACGTAGCCCTCGGGATCCGGGTACCAGATCCGCGCGAAGGCGAGGGCCTGGAAGTCCGTCTTCTCCCGGAAGGTCTTGAGCAGCGCGCCCCACTCCACCTGCTCGATCTTCATGGTGATCCCGGCCTTGTGGAGCTGGCGCTGGATCACCTGCGCCGCCGGCACGTAGTCGGGGCTGTGGGGCGACGTCTTGTACACGAACTCGAACCCGTTCGGGTGCCCCACCTCCGCCATCAGCGTCCGGGCGAGAGCCACGTCCTGCTTGTAGAACGGCAGCGCCGCCACCTCGGCGGGCGGCAGCACGTAGGGGACCGTCGCCGGCGGCAGCCCCGCGGTGAGCTTGCCGCGGCCGAGCAGGACGGTGTCGATGATCTCCTTCCGGTCCAGGGCGGCGGCGACGGCCTGGCGCAGCTTCACGTTGTTGAAGGGCGGCTGCTTGGTGTTGAGCCAGATGTACAGGTGCCGGGCCTCGGGGGTCTCCGCGAAGGCCAGGCCCTTCTCCCGGCGCGCCAGCTCCTCGGTCTCGATCGCCTTGATCCAGGTCAGGTCCAGCGTGCCGCGGCGCAGCGCGGCGAGCCGGGAGGACTCGTCCTTGATCACCTTGATGGTGAAGCCGTCGAGATACGGCCGGCCCGCCTCGTAGTAGTCGTCGTTGCGCACGAACCGCGCGTGCTCGCCGGGCACGTGCTCGGCCAGCTTGAAGGGACCGGTCCCGACCATGACCTTCTGGAGGTTGCCGTGCTTCTCGACCTCCTCGCGCGGCACGACGTAGCTCGCGCGGCCCGTCATCAGGCTGAGGAGGGCGGCGTTCGGGCGCGCGAGCACCAGGCGCACGGTGGACGGGTCCACGACCTCGACGCGCTCGACGTCGGCATAGACGCCGCGGACGGGCGAGCCCGTCTTCGGGTCGCGCACGCGGTCGATCGAGTACCTGACGTCCTCCGCCGTCATCTCCCGCCCGTTGTGGAACTTCACGCCCTTGCGGAGCTTGAAGACGTAGGTCGTCGGGTTCGGGATCTCCCACGAGGTCGCGAGGTCTCCCTCGATCTCCATCCGGGCGTTGAAGCGGGTCAGCCCCGTGTAGACGTGCTCGTAGAAGTTCGACGAGGCGAAGGCGAACGAGATGTGGGGGTCGAGGCCCACCGCGTCGTCGTCGTTGCCGACGACGAGCGTGCCCCCCCGCTTCTGCGCGGCCGCCGGCGAGGTCGCCGCGAGCGCCGCCACCAGGACCCCGAGGGCAGCCGCGAGCATCCGACGTCGTGTCATGCCGAATCTCCTCTCTCGATGGTGCAGGTCACGCACGTTCCGCGTCGTACACGATCCGGCCGCCGACGATCGTCTTCTCCACGGGGACGTCCTTGATCGCCCACG
>JAICGY010000382.1 GCA_025922915.1 Candidatus Methylomirabilota bacterium
GATCGAGAAACGGTTTTTCGCGGGCGGCGCGACGACGGTGCGCGGCTACCGCGAGCGCCGGCTGGGACCGCTCGACGACAAGGGCAACCCGACTGGCGGCGACGGTTTCCTCGTGCTGAACCTCGAGTGGCGCTTCCCCATCTGGCGCTGGCTCGGCGGCGCCGTCTTCCTCGACACGGGCGCGGTTACGGCGCGGGCGACGGACCTGGCTCCCGACGAGCTGCGGTCGGGCGTGGGCGCCGGGCTGCGGGTGGCCAGCCCCGTCGGCCCCGTGCGCCTCGACGTGGCGTACCCGCTCGACAGCGTGCCGGGGCAGGAGCAGACGTTCCGGGTGTACGTCACCGTGGGGTACCCGTTCTGAGCGCGTGGGTGGCGGCCGTCGTGCTCGCGGTGCTGCTGGCGCCGGCGCCCGGCCGCGCCGCCTTCGTCGACGCCGTGCTCGTCACCGTGGACGGCACGCCCGTCACCGCCAGCGACGTCGCGCTGGCGCGCACGCTGGGCGTCCTGGGGCTCTCGCCGTCCGCGGAGCCGATCGGCGGGCCCGACCTCGAACGGCTGGTGCGGGCCCGGCTGATGATCGCGGAGGCGGAGCGGGTCGACCTCGAGGTGACCGACGAGGCGGTCGAGGCGGTCTGGCAGGAGGCGGCGGCGCGTCACGGCGGGCCGGCGGCCCTCGATGCCTGGCTCGCGAGCGTCGGCGTGGAGCGGGAGTGGGCGCGCCGGATGGCGCGCGACGAGGCGCGCCGGCGGCGCTTCGTGGAGCTGCGCTTCCAGGCGTTCGTGTTCGTGCTCGAGGCCGACGTCGCGGCCGCCCTCGGTCCCGGCGAGCACGGCGCGGAGGCGCGCGACCGGATGCGCGAGCGGCTGCGAGCGGAGGCGGTGGCGCGGCGGCTGGACGAGTGGCTGCGCGAGGCGACGGAGCGGGCGACGGTCCGGCGCGTGCTGGGCCCCGGCGAGCGGGTGCCGGTGCCGTGGCCGATGCCGCCCCGCCGGCCCGCTACTTCCGGCCGCCCTGGGCGCGCTTCGGGGCGGCGGCCGCCCGCGGGGCGGCCTCGGCGCGGCGCGGCTTCGCGCGTGCCGCCGTGTCCGCCTTCGCCGGCGGCTTCTTGGCCGTCGCCGCCTCCTCGGGCAGGCCGCGCTTCGCGAGGCTCGCCTTGAGCGCGTCCATCAGGTCGATCACCTGCGCGCGCGGCGGCTCGGGGGCGGCGGCGGTGACCTCCTGCCCCTCGACCTTCCGGTTGATCATG
Organism: Candidatus Methylomirabilota bacterium; assembly: GCA_025922915.1. Classification (GTDB taxonomy): domain Bacteria; phylum Methylomirabilota; class Methylomirabilia; order Rokubacteriales; family CSP1-6; genus JAICGY01. Next base: position 1,248 of record JAICGY010000382.1, read on the forward strand.
TCGAGGACCCGTTGCCGGTACGCGTCCCGGTAGCGCTCGGGGGTGAAGTCGTCGGCGGCGAGGCCCTGGATGAGCTGCATGGCCAGCGCCAGCTCCCCGTCCTTGATCGTCGCCGTGTGACCCTTGTCGATGTCGGCGAAGCTGCGGACCTCGTCGGCGAAGTACATCGTGTGCAGCAGGAGACCGCCCTGCGCCGCCCGCACGAGCACCAGGCTCTCCTTGCCGCGCATGACGAAGGTGGCGAGCGCGACCTGCCCGGCCCGCTCCATCGCGTCGGCGAGGAGCCGGTATGCCTTCTCGCCGCCCTTGTCGGGCCCCAGGTACCAGGTCTTCTCGAAGTAGATCGGGTCCACCCGGTCCAGGGGCACGAACTCGGCGATGTCGATGATCTTGCTCGCCTCGCCCTCGACCGCCTTCAGCTCCTCGTCCGTGACGCGCACGTACTGGTCCTTGGCCACCTCGTAGCCCCGGACGAGCGCGGTGCGCTCGACCGTCTCGTTGCAGGTGGGGCAGAAGGTCTGCTGGCGGATGCGCGAGCCGCACCGGGCGTGCAGCAGGTTGAACGACACCGACGCCGACGCGGTCGCCGTGTACATGCGGACCGGGATCGAGACGAGCCCGAAGGAGATGGTGCCGGAGCCGGTCGAGTGCGGCGGCATCGCCCTGTCCTCCTCGCGCGCCGCATCGGCGCGCCTTTGCACGATAGCACGCGCGCCCCTATGATTCGCGGAGGCGCGTACCATCCAAGGGATAGCGGTGCCCACGGCCCTCGACGACTACCGGAAGAAGCGCGACCCCGCCCGCACCCCCGAGCCCTTCGGCGGCCCCTCGCCGGGCGACGGTCGGCGCTTCGTCGTGCAGAAGCACGCGGCCCGGCGCCTCCACTACGACCTGCGGCTGGAGATCGACGGCGTGCTCGTGTCCTGGGCGGTGCCGAGGGGGCCCTCGGTCCGGGCCGAGGAGAAGCGCCTGGCCGTCCACGTCGAGGACCACCCGGTCGAGTACGCGGACTTCGAGGGCGTGATCCCCGAGGGCAACTACGGCGCGGGTGCCGTGATCGTCTGGGACCGCGGCTGGTACCGCCTGGTCAAGGACGGGCCGGCGCGCGCGCAGCTGGCCGCGGGGCGCCTCGAGCTCGAGCTCTTCGGGGTGAAGCTGCGCGGGCGCTGGACGCTGGCACGGATGGGCGGGGCGGCCCGCGCGCGCGAGGGCGGCCGGGACTGGCTCCTGCTCAAGAAAGCCGACGCGTGCGCCGGTGGCGAGGAGGTGACGGAGCGCTTCCCGGAATCCGTCCTCTCCGGGCTGACGGTGGAGGAGGTCCGCGACGGCCCGCGCCGTCTCGACGAGCTGCGCCGGCGCCTGGCACAGCTGGGCGCGCCCACGCGCGCCGTCGATGCCGCCCGTCAGCCGGTCATGCTCGCCAGCCTCGCGGAGCGGCCGTTCACGGACCCGGGGTGGCTGTTCGAGATCAAGTACGACGGCGTGCGCGTGCTCGCGGCCCGCGACGGCGAGCGCATCGAGCTCCACGGTCGGGCCGGGCAGCGCTTCACGGCCCGCTACCCCGAGATCGTGACCGCGCTGCGAGCGCTGCCGCTCGCCCGGTTCCTCCTCGACGGCGAGGTGGTGGCCCTGGACGAGACCGGGCGCCCCTCGTTCCAGCGGCTGCAGGCGCGCATGCACCTGGCCCGGCCGGCCGACGTCGCCCGCGCGCAGGCGCGCGTGCCGGTGAGCGCCGTCTTCTTCGACGCCCTCGCCCTCGACGGGCGCGACCTGCGCGCCGTGCCGCTCGTGGAGCGGAAGGCCTGCCTGGAGCTGCTGCTGCCCGCCCGCGGCGTCGTCGCCCACGGCGGGCACGTCGCCGGGCACGGCGAGGCCTTCTACGAGGCGGCGGCCGAGCAGCGCCTGGAGGGGATCCTGGCCAAGCGCGCCGACAGCCGCTACGCGGGCGGGCGCACCCGCGACTGGCTCAAGATCAAGTGCCATCTCCGGCAGGAGTTCGTCATCGGCGGCTGGACCGATCCGCAGGGCTCGCGCGGATCGTTCGGCGCCCTCCACCTCGGGCTGTACGAGGAGGGACGGCTCGTCTACGTCGGCAAGGTGGGCACGGGGTTCGACGACCGCACGCTGGCCGGCGTCATGAGCCGCCTCGCGCCGCTGGCGCGGGCGGGCTCGCCCTTCGACGTCGGGTCGCCGCGCGGGCGCGGCCATCACTGGGTCGAGCCGCGCCTCGTGTGCGAGGTGAGGTTCACCGAGTGGACGTCGGACGGGGTCGTCCGGCATCCGACGTTTCTCGGGCTGCGCGAGGACAAGCGGCCGCAGGACTGTCGGCGAGAGCGTCCTGACCCGGGGGAGCCGGGGGGGGGGGGCACGCAGGGGGCTGAGGTGGGGGATAGTGGGGTAGGGCACACCGCGGGACACCC
>JAICGY010000383.1 GCA_025922915.1 Candidatus Methylomirabilota bacterium
CCAGGCCCTGACGGCGACGACCCTGGGCGCGCTCGTGCTGCTGGAGCACGTGGGCCTCGCTCACGTGCTGCTGCTGACCCTGGCCGCCGGCGTGCTGCGCGGCGTCGAGCACGCCGCGCGACAGAGCTACACGCACGACGTCGTCGGCCCGGGGGCGCTGATGGACGGCCTCGCCATCCTGGGCGTGGCCATGCGGGCGGGATGGCTCCTGGGCTCGCTGGGCGTCGGTGCCGTCATCGCCCACTTCGGCTCCGGGGTCGCCTACCTCGCGGTGGCCGCCGGCTTCCTCGGCGGCGCGCTGGTGCTGCTCGCGACGACGCCGCCGCCGCGGCTCCGGCCGGCCGCGGCCGGCTCGCTGTGGCGGAGCACGCTCGACTTCCTGGTCGCCCTGGGCCGGGACCGGACGCTCCTCGTGCTGATGATGCTGACGGCCGGCGCCGAGATCCTGGGTTTCGCCCACCAGGCGCTCCTGCCGAGCCTGGCGCGCGACGTCCTGGACATCGGGCCAAAGGGGCTGGGTGCCCTGAACGCCGCCCGCTCGGTCGGCGGCATCCTCGGCCTCGCCGCGGCGTCGGCGCGGGGCGCGGCCGGGGGCGGCGCCCTGTTCCTGGCGGTGCTCGGGACGTTCGGGACGAGCCTGGTCCTGCTCGGCGCGGCGCCGTACGTGGTGGGCGTCGCCGGCGTGCTGGTGGTGCTGACAATCGTGAACGCGGCCGGCGCCCTGGCCGACCTGCTCGCCCAGAGCCTGCTGCAGCTCAACGTACCCGACCACCTGCGCGGGCGCGCCGGCGGCGCCTGGGTCGTCGCGATCGGGCTGGCTCCGCTCGGTCAGCTGCAGATCGGCGCGCTCGCCTCCCTGTTCGGTGTCAGCGTGGCCCTGGGCACGAGCGGCATCGTGCTCGTGGCACTGGCGGGAGCCACCGGGCTGCTCGTCCCGCGCGTGAGACGCATCTAGGTCGGCGGCCACCGGGCGGGGGCGCTACAGGGCGCGGACGGCGCGAAGGACGTCGTCCGGGTCGGGTCGGACCTGGTAGTTCCGCGCGACCGAGAACCAGCGCACGACTCCGTCGCGATCGAGCACGACCGTCGCCGGCCGCGGCACGTCCTGCTCCTCGGGCCCGCCGCCGGCGTGCACGAGGCCATAGCGACGCGCGATGGCGAGGTCGGCGTCGGCGAGGAACCGGTAGCCGAGGCGCAGGCCGTCGGCCAGCCGCTGGCTCTGCTCGCTGGGATCGGGCGAGATGGCGACGATCTCCACCCCGGCGCGCTCGGCGTCCGACAGCTCGGCTCCAAGACCTTGGAGCTCAGCCACGCAGAACGGTCACCAGTAGCCGCGGTAGAAGACGAGCACCACGGGCTTCTTGCCCCGGTAGTCGGCGAGCGAGACGGGGCGGCCCGCCGCGTCGGGCAGCGTGAAGTCGGGAGGGCGCTCGCCCACGCGGAGCGCGGTGGGCGTGTCCGGCACGCGCGCGCCGACGAAGTTGAACCAGGCGCCGCCCACGAGCAGGAGGCTCGTGAGCCCGAGCGCCAGCCAGGCCGGCCACCGCCGTCTCCGGGCGCGGGCCACGGCCAGCGCGGCGAGCGCGGTCGCCAGCGCGAACGCGGCGACGTAGCCCTCCGGGTGGTTCCGGACGATGGGGACGCGGAGGAGCAGGGCGTAGGCGACGATGGCGCCGAGCGCGATCACGACACCGAGCGCGGCGAGCCGTCCGGAGGTAGCCATGGGGGCAATTCTGCCACGGGACGATGACCTCCGAGGTCATCGCGCGGCCGCCCGGCCCGCGGGCACGATGTTCGTGGCGAGCGGCCCCGACGCCGGTCGCCAGGAGGGCCCGTCATGGAAGCCGTCGCATTGCTCCTCGCAGCCGGGGGCGCCTGGGCGGCGCTCCGCGGCCCGCGGCTGCTCATCCGCGGCTGGCGCGACGCCGACGATCCCTCGTCGTAGCTCACCGTCGTCCGGGGCATCCGCGGCATCGCCATCGCCGTGGGCGCGTGGGCGCTCGCGGCCGGCATGGTCTTCGGACAGACGTGGCTGCTCGTGTTCGGCTCGGTCTTCCTGGCCGAGGAGCTCTACGAGACCGGGGTGGTGGCCCTCATCCTCCGCCGCCAGGCTGATCACTCGAATTGACCCGCTGCACTCCGGAGCCCCTCGTTGACAGCCGTCCTCCCGCATCCGGACAATGGGCCGCCCTCGCGGGCGCGCGAGCCGCGGGGCCAGGAGGCGGACGATGGGTACCAGCGCACGCAAGGACTTCCCCGTCTTCGACTGCGACAGCCACGTCGTCGAGCCGCCGTCGATCTGGGACGAGTACGTCCCGGCCCGGAGCCGCGCCTGGATCAAGACCCAGTTCTGCTTCCACACCGACAGCGACCTGCTGTTCATCAACGGCCGGGTGGTCCCCGCCGCCCGCGAGCGCTCGAACGCGGCGGAGGTGGGGTGGGCGCGCTGGGACAAGAAGGAGGTCGGCAGGCTCACCCCGGGCACCGCGGCCTGGCAGGCGAAGTTCGGGCGCCTGCTCGGCTGCCGGGACCCGCAGGCGCGGCTCGCCGACATGGACGCGCTGGGCACCGACCAGGTGATGCTGTTCCCCACGTGGTTCGTGCGCCTGGCGCTCGTGCGCAGCCCGGAGGCGGCCACGGTGCTGGCCCGGGCGTACAACGACTGGGTGCTCGACTACTGTGCGGCCGACCGGCGACGGCTGTTTCCCTGCGCCGTGCTGCCCCTGCAGAGCGTCGAGGCGTCGCTCGCCGAGCTGAGGCGCGTGGCCGCGCTCGGCTTCAAGGCGGCGGCGGTGCGCCCCTGCTTCTGGAACGGCCGCTATCCCACCCTGCCCGAGTTCGACCCGCTGTGGCGCGAGTTCGAGGCGACAGGGCTGGTGCTCGCCATGCACACGTTCCCCTCCCGCGAGGCGCTCACGCCCGAGTGGGGCCAGCGCATGTCCCAGGCTCGCGGCCACTCGGGGCAGGGGCTGCTCTTCACCGACGAAGCCGTCGTCTACTCGCCCGGGCAGTTCGTCTCCAACATCACCGCGGCCATGGACCCGGCCATCGACGCCTCCGAGACGCTGGGCTTCCTGATGGAGGCGATGACCTGGGTGACGGTGGTCGTGCAGACCGGCTGGCTCGAGAAGTTCCCCCGGCTCAAGGCGGCGGTCCTGGAGTCCAATGCCTCGTGGCTGCCCCTGATCCTGGCGCGGAGCTCGAACTTCTCGAACCTCTTCGCGTTCCAGCGGGACAACCGGCTCATCCGCGACCCCGTGGAGGTGTTCAACGAGCGCTGCTTCATCGGCTTCGAGTCGGACGAGACCCTCGTCTATCGCCTCTGGGACGAGTTCCAGGACGTCGCCATCTGGTCCTCCGACTACCCCCACCACGACGCCGAGGACGCCTGGGACGCCCTGCATCACATGGCCGAGGCCGACGTGCCGGCCACGGCCCAGCGCAAGCTGATGGGCGAGAACGCCCGCCGGCTCTACGGCATCGAGCCGCTGGTAGTCGTGACGGAGCGGATCGAGGAGTACGAGCCCGCGATCCTGCCCTGGTAGCGGGCGGGGGCGGCCTTGACAAGCCGCTGGCCCGGCGAAACCATCCCGGAAGACGGCCGCTTCGATCCCGAACGTTCCGAGGGCGGGTGACAGCCTCACGGTTCGGGCCCCGATCGATAGCC
>JAICGY010000384.1 GCA_025922915.1 Candidatus Methylomirabilota bacterium
CGCCGGCCCGATTTGACGCGGCGGCCCGATGAGGTCAGAATCGGGCTCTGGCTGCACCGAGGTGTCCCGTGTCCACGCTGCACGTGCATCGGTCGTCGTCGAGGCTGCTGCTCGTCCTGCTCGTGTCGGTTCCGGTGGCCCTGTTCGCGGCCGAGGAGACGTGGAGCGTCCGGTCCGACCCGCCCGGCCCCGGAGCCTCCCCACGGTGCGTGCTGGTATCCCCGCGGCAGGACCTGCACGACGGCTACCAGACGACCTGGGCGCAGATCCTCGTCGACGGCACGGCGGTGCGCGTGACCTCGCAGTCGAACCTGGACCCCGGCGACGGCGACATCGGCCTGGTGGTCGACGGCGGCACCTTCGTGCCGTCGGACGAGGTCGTCGCCCGGCGGACCGCGGTGTTCACCTCGCGCTACGAGGCCGTGGTCGAGCGGTTCAAGCGAGGCGAGGCGGTCCGGGTGCAGCTGCGGTTCTGGCCGGAGTGGCCGAAGACGGGCACGCACTCGGCCACCTTCAGCCTGATCGGCTTCACGCGGGCGTACGGGCGGCTGTCCGAGTGCCGGACGCCCTGACCGGGCGCGGACGAGGAGGGTAGGATGGGGCTGCGACTCAAGTTCAACCTGGTGCTCCTGGCCGTGTTCGGGCTCGGCCTGGTCGCGTCCGGGTACGTCTCGTACACGCTCCTCGAGCGCAACGCGCGCGACGAGGTCACTCGCAACGCGGGGCTCATGATGGAGGCGGCGCTCGCGATCCGGACCTACACGATCGAGCAGGTCCGGCCGCACCTCGATCTCCAGCTCATGCGGGTCTTCCTCCCCCAGTCGGTCCCCGCCTACGCCGCCACGGAGACGCTGAGCACCCTGCGGAAGAAGTACACCGACTACAGCTACAAGGAAGCGACCCTCAATCCCACCAACCCGCGGAACCGGGCGGGCGACTGGGAGACCGACATCATCCGCCTCTTCCGCGAGGACGCGGAGACGGACGAGATCATCGGCGAGCGGGACACCCCCACCGGCCGCGCGCTCTACATCGCGCGGCCGATCCAGATCAAGAACACCGCGTGCCTGGCCTGTCACAGCACGCCCCAGGCCGCGCCGCCCACCATGCTCAAGCTCTACGGTCCCGCCAACGGCTTCGGCTGGAAGCACAACGAGATCGTCGGCGCCCAGATCGTGTCCGTCCCCATGTCGCTGCCGATCAGCAACGCCCGCCGCGCCTTCCTGACCTTCATGGGCTCGCTGACCGCCGTCTTCGCGCTCGCCTTCGTCGCCCTGAACGTCATGCTGACCCGGATCATCGTGGTCCCGGTGGCCCGCATGTCCCGGGCCGCCGACCAGGTCAGCACCGGGAACTTCGAGGTGCCCGAGTTCCCCGACGCCGGCAAGGACGAGATCGCCCAGCTCGCCCGGGCCTTCAACCGCATGCGCCGCAGCCTCCAGACCGCCATGAAGATGATCGAGAGCTGAGCCCACCGCCATGGCCGGCGACCCGCCGTTCGACCGCGCCGAGAACCGGACGGTCATCTGCACCGTCGTGTTCGTCGACCTGGTGGACTACTCGCGCGAGCCCGTCGCGCGGCAGGCCGCGCTCAAGCGCCACCTGAACGACCTCATCGGCCGCGCCCTCGCGCACGTGGCGGAGACCGACCGGATCGCCCTCGACACCGGCGACGGCGCGGCGCTGTGCTTCTTCGGCGATCCCGAGGACGCGCTCTTCGCCGCCTTCAACCTGCGGCAGGCGGTCACCACCGAGCCCGGCCCGGGGGCGCAGATCCGCATCGGCATCAACCTCGGGCCGACGCGCATCGTCCGGGACGTCAACGGCAACCGCAACATCATCGGCGACGGGATCAACGTCGCCCAGCGCGTGATGTCCTTCGCCGAGCCCAACCAGATCCTGGTCTCGCGCTCGTACTACGAGATCGTCTCGCGCGTGTCCGAGGAGTACGCGCGGCTGTTCCAGTACGCGGGGCTCCATCGCGACAAGCACGTGCGCGAGCACGAGGTGTACGAGGTGCACGGCGGGGCCGGCGCCGGCCCCCAGCCCGGCGGCGACGTCGCCCCGGCGGCCGCCGCCCCGCCGCCGGCGTTCTCCGCCGACTTCCTGGAGACGGTCACGCGCGCGCTCACGGGCCACCTCGGGCCGGTGGCCAAGCTGATCGTCCACCGCGCCTCCCTGCGGGCCCGCGACGCGCAGCAGCTCCTCGCCGCCGCGGCGGACACGTTGACGGGCCCCGCGCGCACCGCGTTCCTGGCCGAGACCTCGCGCCTGGCCGCCCCCGCGGCCTCCGCCGCGCCGCGGACGATGAGCCCGCCCGCGGCCGCGCCCGCGGGAGGCCCCCGCGAGCCCCGGCGCCTCACGCCGGAGGTGCTCGCCGCCGCCGAGCGGCACCTGGCCCGCCACGTCGGGCCCATCGCCCGGCTGCTCGTCGCGCAGGCGGCGCGGGAGGTGACGGACACGCACGCCCTCGCCGAGCGGCTGGCCGGACAGATCGAGGACTCGGCGGCGCGACGCGCCTTCCTGGCCGCGATGGAGGGCTGAGCCGGCCCGACGAGGCCGTATAATCGGTCCTCGTCGGGCGGCGCCCGCCGCCCAGAGTGGAGGCCAGCGTGGCGAGGCAGAGGATCGCGGTCATTCCCGGGGACGGCATCGGCAAGGAGGTCGTGCCCGAGGGGCTGCGCGTGCTCGACGCGGCCGCCCGCAAGCACGGACTCGACCTCACGTTCGACCACTTCGACTGGAGCTGCGACCACTACCTGAAGCACGGCACCATGATGCCGGCCGCCTGGAAGGACCTGATCGGCGGCCACGACGCGATCTACTTCGGCGCCGTCGGGTGGCCGGCGAGCGTGCCCGACCACGTCTCCCTGTGGGGACTGCTCATCAAGTTCCGGCGCGAGTTCGACCAGTACGTGAACCTCCGCCCGTGCCGGCTCATGCCGGGCATCCGCACGCCGCTCGCCGACCGCCGGCCGGGGGACATCGACTTCCTCGTCGTGCGGGAGAACACCGAGGGCGAGTACTCGAGCGTGGGCGGCCGGATGTACGAGGGCACGGAGCGCGAGGTCGTCTTCCAGCAGTCCTGCTTCTCGCGCACGGGCGTGGACCGGATCCTGGCGTTCGCGTTCGAGCTCGCCCGCGCCCGTCCGGCCCGGCACCTCACCTCGGCCACGAAGTCCAACGGCATCTCGATCACGATGCCGTACTGGGACGAGCGGGTGGAGGCGATGGCCCGCCGGTATTCCGACGTCCGCTGGGACAAGTTCCACATCGACATCCTGGCCGCGCACTTCGTCCAGCACCCGGACTGGTTCGACGTGGTCGTGGCCTCCAACCTCTTCGGCGACATCCTCTCCGACCTCGGGCCCGCGTGCACCGGCACCATCGGCATCGCGCCGTCCGCGAACATCAACCCCGAGCGCGCGTTTCCCTCGCTGTTCGAGCCGGTGCACGGCTCGGCCCCCGACATCTACGGCAAGGGCATCGCCAATCCCATCGGCCAGATCTGGGCGGCGGCGATGATGCTCGAGCACCTCGGGCACCGCGAGGCGGGTGCCGCCATCGTGCGGGCCATCGAGACCGTGCTCGACCCCCGCAGCGGGGGACCGCGCACGCCGGACATCGGCGGCACCGCCACGACAGTCGATC
>JAICGY010000385.1 GCA_025922915.1 Candidatus Methylomirabilota bacterium
GCGCACCGCCAGCGAGGCGCTCGCCTACTCGGCCATCGGGCAGGCCGGCTACATCCTGATCGGGCTGGGCGTCGGGGGGCCGGTCGGGCTCGCGGCCGCCGCGCTCTACGCCCTCGTCAACGCGCTGGGCAAGACCGTGCTCTTCCTCGCCGCGGGGCTTCGCGGCCCGCTGGTTGGGCTGGCCTTCGCCGTCGGCGCCCTGAGCGTCGCCGGCATCCCGCCGGCGCCCGGCTTCCTGGGCAAGCTGGCCATCCTTCGCGCCGGGCTCGCGGCGGACAGCCTCCTGCTCGTCGGCGTCATCGTCCTCGGCAGCGCCCTGTCGTTCGTCTACATGTTCCAGATCTACCAGCGCGACTTCTGGCGCGACGCCGCGCCGGCGCCCCCTCGGCGCGGCGCGCCCGTTCTCGTCCTCGGGCTGGCCGGGCTCGTCGTGGCGCTCGGTTTGTGGCCGGAGCCCCTCCTGGCCCTGGTGGCGCACCTGGCCGGCGGGCTGGCCCCGGCCGAGGCCCGGCCGTGACGCGAATCGGGGTCGCGCTGGGCCTGCTGACGGCGGTGTACCTGCTGGTGCTGGGCCGCGCATCGGCGTGGGATGCGGCGACGGGCGTCGCCGTGGCCGCCGCCGTGCTCGCGGGGTTCCGGAAGTTCCTCCGGGAGACCGCGCCCGGCCGGCCGCCGCTCACCGCCGGGCGACTGCTGGTCCGGATCGCCGCCCTCCCCGCCTTCGTGCTCGCCGTGGTCGTGGACATCGTGCACGGCACCGTGCGCGTGGCCGGCGTCGTGCTCGGGCTCGGCGCGCCGCCGTCGCCCGGCATCGTGGAGATCTCGGTGAAGGACCAGTCGCCGCGCGGGGCCGCGGTGACCGCCCTGGTCACGACGATGTCGCCGGGGAGCGTGCTGCTGGAGCTGGACACCGACCGCGGCGTGATGCGGATCCAGTCCATCGACGCCGCCGACCCCGAGGCCACTCGCGCGCGGCACGCGGACTTCTACCGGCGCTACCAGGCGCGGGTCTTCCCCTGAGGAGCGCGATGCACGACGCCGTCTTCAACCTCGCCGTGGCGTGGCTGGCGGTCCTCATGGGCGTGCTGATCCTGGCCGTCCTGCGCGCCGCCACGTGGCCGGTCCGGCTCCTGGCGCTGGACACGCTCACGCTGGTGCTGATCGCCCTCCTGCTCGTGTTCGCGGCCCAGCGGCAGAGCGCCGCGTACCTGGACGCCGCGCTCGCGCTCGGGCTGCTGGGCTTCACGGGCACGGTGGCGGCCGCGCGCTACCGGGCGACCGGCCGGGTGCTGTGGTGACGGCAGACGTCCTGCCCTGGATCGGCGACGGGCTGGTCCTGCTCGGGCTGGCGATCCTGACGCTGGCCGTCGCGGGCCTCGTTTTCCGGGCCGATTTCCCGGTGCGGCTGCAGGCGGCCGGCAAGGGGACCTTCCTCGGCATCCTGCCGCTCGTCGCGGCGGCCGCGCTCACCGGCACGGCGGCGGCGACGACGCGGGGCTTGCTGGTCGTGGTCTTCCTGCTGCTGACCACGCCCGTGGCGGCGCACGTCCTGGCGTGGGCCGCGATGCACGATGCCGATGACCCCGAGCCGGGCAGCGACGACCCGGCGCCGGGCGAGGGCGACCACCGGGTCGCCTGAGCGGGCAGGCATCCGGCGGCGACGCCGGGGGTCAGCGTCCGCCGAAGCGGTCGAAGGGACCCGAGATCCGGACCACCTCGTTCACGGGCCACGCGCCGCGACGGATCGTCACCACGAGCAGGTCGCCGGCGAGCCCGGCGCGCCGGGTCCCGTCGGTCACCGGCACGAACCGGATGGCGCGCGGCGCATCGCTGTCCGTGAAGCTGGCGAACTCGACCCGCTCTCCGTCGGGGGTGAGGACGAAGACGCGGCCACCGTGCCGGTCGGCGACGTAGAGGCGGCCGGCCGGCCCGGCCGTGACGGAGACGGCGAGCGGGCCCCGGAGCACCCGTCGCGGCCCGCTCTCGGGGGCCACGCGCCAGATCTCGCCCGGCCCGCGCTGCCACGGCGCCTCGGCCGGCCCGTCGCTCCCCACCCAGACGGCATCGTCGTCGTCCACGGCCACGACCCGCGGACGCGGGATCGTGAGCCAGCGCGGGTCGAGGAGCCGCCCGCTGGCGGCGAGCTTCACGACGACCCCGCGGGCGCGATCGGCGACGTAGAGATGGCCGGCGCGGTCCACGGCCACGCCCTCGGGCTGCACGAGCACCGGCGCCTGGCCGGGCTCCGGCGTGCCGCCGGCCAGGATCTCCGCGTGCCCGTCCACCACGCGGTAGAGGACGCCGATCTTCCTGTCGCGATCGTGGGTGGTGACGAGCAGCTCGCCGTCGCTGCGGACGGCGGCCACCTGCGGATTGGGCAGCGGGGGGCCGTAGAGATGACGGGCGAGCGTGTCGGGGCTGAGCTGCGCGCCGCCGGCCGGCACGCGCTGGATCGTCGAGAGGTGGTCCTCCGCGTCCCCGCCGGTGTAGCGGCGCCCGGTCCGCGCCATGTAGAGCGTTCCCGTCGCATCCACGGCGAGGGTGCCGATGCTGGGAACGCCGCGGCCGCCCCCGACCGGCATCGCGGTCGCGAAGCCCTGGCCGCTCACGTAGACCTCCGCGGTGAAGCCCGGCGGCAGTACGATCTCCGCGGCCGCGACGCCGGCGAGCGCGAGCCAGCCCCAGACGGCGAGCAGCGCGGTGGTTCGTCTCACGAGAGCGATACTACCGCGCGCCCGGCCGGGCGGTGCGCGCTCCCTTGAAGACCCGGTAGAGGTAGACGAACGAGGGGAACAGGAGCAGCGCCCCGGCGGCCAGCGCGGCGGTCAGCATCCGGAGCGTCGAGTCCGCCGCCCGCGTGGCGGCGAAGGTCACGTCGGGGACGATCACGTACGGATACTGGGCGAGCCCCCAGCCGAGCAGCACCAGCGTGACCTGCGCGATGGCGGCCGCGCGCGCGAACCGGAAGCGGCGGCGGCCGAGGCCGACGAGCGCGCCGGCGGCGGCGAGGCCGGTGGCGCCGAGCAGGGGCGACGCCCACCAGCCGGTGAGACCGGCGAAGAGCTGGGGGGCGCCGGTGCGCGCGAGGGCGAGGACGACCGCGGCGACCGGGACGAGGACGAGGCCGGCGGCGAGCGCCCGGCGCCGGAAGTCCTCCCGCAGGGCGTCGTCGTCCTGGACGTCGACGCACAGGTAGGTCGCGGCGAGGAACGCGAACAGCGCCTGGGCGAAGAGCCCGCACCCGACGGCGAAGGCGCCGGTCCAGCCGGCGAGGAAGCCGGTGGTCACGGTGCCGCCCGTCACCCGGATCTCCCCCGAGGCGAGCGCGCCGAGACTCAGCCCGAGGAGGAACGGGGTGACGAGGCTCGCCACCCCGAACACCGTGCTCCAGCGCCGGTGCACCCGGTCGGCCGGCACGTCGTACTTCCTGAAGGCGAAGGCCGCCCCGCGCAGGACGATGCCGAGCAGCACGGCGGTGAGCGGCACGTGCAGCGCCGTCATCAGCGGTCCGAATGCCCGCGGGAAGGCGGTGAACATCACGACCACGACGAGGATCAGCCAGACGTGGTTGGCCTCCCAGATGGGCGCGATCGCGTGCTCGATGGCCTCGCGCTGCCGGCGGCGGCGGGGCCC
>JAICGY010000386.1 GCA_025922915.1 Candidatus Methylomirabilota bacterium
CGACGCGCCGCCGTCAAGCGCGCGCGATCCGGCCCGCTCGACGAGTGAGGGGGGCGGGGGCGCGCGGCGCTCCCCTGCCCCGCGCGGCGACTACCGTGGCGAGGCCGCCGGCGCCGACCGGTCCTCTGCGCGGGTCAAAAGCCGAGCGTGCGGACCTCGTCGTGGAAGCGCTCGACGCTGCGGAGCTTGACGTCCTCGTACCCGCGGATGAGGTCGGGCAGCCGCGCGAGCTTCACCGCCCGCTCGTAGCCCTCGACGTCGAGCGCCGTGAGCGCCTTCTCCACGAGCAAGCGGTACTCGCCGATCAGCGCCCGCTCGACGCGCCGCACGCGGGCATGCCCGAAGGGGTCGAGCGACGTGCCGCGCAGGCGGCGCAGCCGCACCAGCGCGTGGAACGCGGGCTCGAGCCAGCGGCCCAGCTTCAGCTTCTGCTTCAGCCCGAGGGCGCGGAGAAGCGGCGGATGGAGGTGGTAGTGCAGCTGCACGCCCTCCGGAAACTCCTCGGCGAGACTCTGGGCGAACTCGGGGCGCAGGTGCAGGCGCGCGACCTCGTACTCGTCCTTGTAGGCCATCAGCTTGAAGAGGTGGCGGGCGACCGCCTCGCTCAGGCGGGACTCGCCCGGCGCCGCCTGCCGCTCGGCCGCGCGCACGCGCGCGACGAACTCGACGTACGCGCGCGCGTACCGCTCGTCCTGGTACGCGATCAGCTCGGGGACGCGCACCTCGAGGAGCCGGCGCAGCTCGCCCTCGGCCCCGGTCTGCTCGACGAGCGCCCGGGCCTGCGGCGTGACCGCGGGCGCCAGGTCCACCGCGCCCGCGCGCCGCCGGCGCACCGTGCCGACCCACGCCGGGTCGGCGACCACGAGCCGGCCGGCCCGGAAGGCCTGGGTGTTCATCGGCACCGACACCCCGTTCAGGGCGATCGCCTCCTCGATGGCGGCCGCGCTGACCGGGATCGCCCCCGCCTGGTACGCGGCCCCCAGCACGATCATGTTCGCCGCCATGTGGTCGTCGAAGAGCGCCTCGGCGAGGCCGAGCGCGTCGACGAAGACGTTCTCGTCCTTTCGGGTCACCCGGTTGATGGAGGCGACGAGGCCGGTCGCGTCCGGGAAGTGGACGTCCGTGTGCCGCACCATCGCCCCCGTCGGCACCTGGCTCGTCGAGACGACGGCGATCGTGCGATCGGGTCGCGCGTGGTCGAGGTTGACCGCCGAGGTCGCCACCAGGACGTCGAACCCGAGGTAGCAGTCCGCGCCCGCCGCGCCGACCTTGTTCGACGTCTCCTCGTCGACGTCGCCGATCTTGAGGTGCGAGACCACGGGCCCACCCTTCTGGCTCAGCCCCGTCTGGTCGAGCCCGCGGACGTGCTTGCCGTCGAGGAGGGCGGCCGTCCCCAGGACCTGGTTGACGGTCACCACGCCGGTGCCGCCGATGCCCGTCATGAAGACGTTGGCCCGGGCCGGCACGCGCAGCGGCGGATCGGGCAGCGGGCGCTCGAGCACGAAGGCGGGGCGCGTCTTCTTGCGCGGCGCGCCGAGGGGCACGACGGTGACGAACGACGGGCAGTCGCCGCGCAGGCAGGAGTAGTCCTTGTTGCACGACGACTGGTGGATCTGCGTCTTGCGCCCGAACTCCGTCTCCACCGGGTGCACGCTGAGGCAGTTCGACTTCACGCCGCAGTCGCCGCAGCCCTCGCAGACCGCCTCGTTGATCACCACGCGCATCGCCGGGTCGGGCAGCTTGCCGCGCTTGCGGAGCCGCCGCTTCTCGGCCGCGCAGCGCTGGTCGTACACGAGCGTGGTCACGCCGGGCGTGACGCGAAGCACGCGCTGCGCCTCGTCGAGCCGGTCGCGGTGCCAGACCTCCGCCCCCGCCGCCCAGCGCGTCCCCCGCGGGTATTTCCCCGGGTCGTCGGTCAGCACGAGGATGCGGGTGACGCCCTCGGCCTCGAGCGCGCGGGTGAGCTCCGGCACCGGCATGGCGCCGGCCGCGTCCTGCCCGCCCGTCATGGCCACCGCGGAGTTGTAGAGGAGCTTGAACGTGATGTTGGTCCGCGCCGCCACCGCCTGGCGGATGGCGAGCGAGCCCGAGTGGAAGAAGGTGCCGTCCCCGAGGTTCTGGAACATGTGGGGCAGGCCGCTGAACGGCGCCGCGCCCACCCACTGCACGCCCTCGCCCCCCATGTGCGTGACGCCCATGGTCCGCCGCTCTGGCATGGTCAGCGCCATGCCGTGACAGCCGATGCCCGCGCCCGCGAGCGAGCCGTCCGGCACCTCCGTCGAGCGGTTGTGCGGGCAGCCCGAGCAGAAGTACGGCTGGCGCGCGAGGGTGAGCGGCTCCGGGCGCTCCCGCAGCGTCTCCAGCAGCGCGACGCGCGCCGTGATCGAGTCGAGCTGCACCCGCCGCTCCAGGCGGCTGGCGACGATCTGCGCCAGGCGGTCGGCGTCGAGCTCGCCGTTGGCGGGCACCAGGGGCCGGCCCTGCTCGTCGCGCTTGCCCACGACGCGCGGGTGGACGGCGTCGTTGTAGAGCACGTCGCGGACGAAGAGCTCCACGAACGCGCGCTTCTCCTCGACGACCAGGATCTCCTCGAGCCCGCGCGCGAACTGGCGGACGATGCCCGGCTCCATCGGGAACAGCATCCCGAGCTTCAGGACGCGGATGCCGTACCGCCGCAGGGCGCCGTCGTCGAGGCCGAGCTCGGCCAGGGCCTCGCGCAGGTCGTAGTACGTCTTGCCCGCGGCCACGAGGCCCAGCCACGCCTCGGGCGGGTCCACCGTGATGCGGTTGATCCGGTTGGCGGCGGCGAACGCGAGCGCGGCCGGGAGGCGGCCGTAGTGGATCTCGCGCTCGAGCTCGAGCCCGAACGGCGGCAGCAGCGTCGGGTTCTGCGTGGGCCGCCACGGGCGGCCCTCCCACTCGAAGCCGGGGTCGACGATGGCGGTCCGGTCGGGCCCGACCTCCGCGGTCCCCACCTCGTCGGCGACGTTGGTGACGATCTTGAACCCCGTCCAGAGCCCGGCGTAGCGGCTCAGCTCGAAGCCGAGGCGGCCGAGGTCGAGGATCTCCTGCACGTTGCCCGGGAAGAGGACGGGAAAGAGGGCGTCGTAGAAGGCGACCTCGGAGTGGGTCGGAAGCGTCGAGGACTTGGACAGGGGGTCGTCGCCGCCGAGGGCGAGCACGCCCCCGTGCCGGCCGACGCCGGCGTAGTTGGCGTGCTTGAAGATGTCCCCGGTGCGGTCCACGCCCGGGCCCTTGCCGTACCACATGCCGAGCACGCCGTCGTACTTCGGCTGGGGGAACAGGTTGGCCAGCTGGCTGCCGTAGATCGCGGTCGCGCCGAGGTCCTCGTTGACGCCCGACAGGAAGACGACGTGGTGCTCGCGCAGCAGGTCCGGGTTGCGCTCGAGCGTGAGGTCCAGGCCACCGAGCGGCGAGCCGCGGTACCCGGAGATCAGCGTGGCCGTGCGGAGGCCGCGGCGGGCGTCGGCGCGGTGCTGGTCGAGCGGCAGCCGGACCAGGGCCTGGATGCCCGAGAGAAAGATCAGCCCCGTCTGCTGGCGGTACTTCGCGTCGAGCGAGAAGTCACGCGTGATCGACATGGGTCCTCCGGCCGCATCTTCCCGCG
>JAICGY010000387.1 GCA_025922915.1 Candidatus Methylomirabilota bacterium
GAGGCGGCCATCACGCGCGGTCGGGTCCTGGTGGAGTTCTCCGTGCCCGAGGCGACCCTGGCCCACCTGCGCCGGGCCGCCGAGACCGGGGCCGCCGCCGTCGTGGGCACGACGGGCCTGTCGCCGGCGCAGCGCGACGAGGTGGCCGGGCTCGCCCGCCGGGCGCCGATCCTCCTGGCGCCGAACATGTCGGTGGGGGTCACCGTCGCGCTCCGGATCCTGCCGCTCATCGCGCGGGCGCTGGGCGACGCCTACGACGTCGAGATCACCGAGATCCACCACCGCTTCAAGAAGGACGCCCCGAGCGGCACCGCGCTGCGCATGGCGGAGGTCGTCGCCGAGGCCCTCGGGCGTGACCTCGCCACGGTCGGCGTGTACGGCCGGCAGGGCCTGCCCGGTGAGCGGACGACGAAGGAGATCGGCGTCTTCTCGCTGCGCTCCGGCGACGTCGTCGGCGAGCACACCGTCTCCTTCGGCGCCCTGGGCGAGCGCGTGGAGCTGACGCACCGGGCGCACAGCCGCGACACCTTCGCGCACGGTGCGCTGCGCGCCGTGCGCTGGATCGCCGGACGCCCGCCCGGGTTCTACGGCATGGCCGACGTGCTCGGCCTCGAGTGAGGGGCGGATGCACATCGTGCGCTACCGCATCGACGGACCGAGCCGCTACGGCGTCCTCGAGGGCTCGGCGGTGATCGAGTGCGGCGGCACGCCGTTCGCCGGGTTCCGCCGCGGCCGGCGCCGCCATCCGCTGCGGCAGGTCGTCCTGCTCGCCCCGGTCCTGCCCGGCAAGATCGTCGGCGTCGGCGTCAATCGCCGCGAGGACCCGGGCCCGCCGGGCGAGCCCGCCCCCGGGGAGCCGTCACTCTTCCTCAAGCCGCCGTCGGCCGTCACCGGGCCGGGCGATCCCATCGTCCATCCGCCCCAGTCGGGGCGCGTCGAGTGCGCCGCCGAGCTCGCCGTCGTGATCCGGCGTCGGTGCCGCGGGGTGGCGGCCGCCCGAGCCCACGAGGTCATCCTCGGCTACACCTGCCTGAACGACGTGACCGCGCGCGACCTGCTCGGGCGCGACGGCAGCGTGACCCGCGCGAAGGCGTTCGACACGTTCTGTCCCCTCGGCCCGTCCATCGTGACGGATCTCGATCCCCGCGCCCTCACCCTCGAGACGTGGGTGAACGGGACGCTGCGCCACGCCGTCTCCACGAAGGAGCTGCGCCTGCCCGTCGAGGACGTGGTGGCCTGCGTCTCCGAGGTCATGACCTTGCTGCCCGGCGACGTCATCGCCACCGGGGCGGGGGCGGCGGTCGGGCCGATCCGGAACGGCGATCGCGTCGAGGTGCGCGTCGAGGGCGTGGGCGGTCTCGTCAACACCGTCGTGGGCCCGTGACGGCCGACCGCCTGCTCCTGGAGGACGTGCGCTTCTTCGGGCACCACGGCGCCTCCCGTGCCGAGCAGACCGTGGGCGTGTGGTTCTCGGTCGACGCCGAGCTGGCGGTGGACCTGGCGCCGGCCGCGCTGTCCGACGACCTGGCGGCGGCGGTCGACTACGGCGCCGTGGCCCGCCGGATAGTCGAGATCGGCACCGAGGGCCGGGTCAACCTCATCGAGCGGCTGGCCGGGCTCATCGCCCAGGCGCTGCTGCGGGAGTTTCCCGCGGACCAGGTGCGCGTGCGCGTGCGCAAGCTCACGCCGCCGCTCGAGGGCCTCGTCGGCACCCCGGCCGTGGAGCTGACACGGCGGCGCCGATGACGCGGGTCTACCTCGCGCTCGGCTCCAACCTGGGCGACCGCCTGGCGCTGCTGCGCGCGGCCGTGCGCCGGCTCGACGCGCTGGGCGCCGTCGTGGCGACCTCGCGCCTGTACGAGTCGGAGCCCTGGGAGGAGGAGCCCGGCCGGACGAGCACGGAGCGGCGCTGGTACCTGAACTGCGTGGTCGCCGTGGACACGGGGCTCGCGCCCCGCGCGCTGCTCGAGCGGCTGCAGGCCATCGAGGCGGCGCTCGGCCGCGCGCGGCCGCCCGCGCTGAGCCCCGAGGCCGGGCGCTTCACCGCCCGCACGGTCGACATCGACATCCTGTTCTACGGCGACGACGTCATCAGCGCTCCCGACGACCTCCAGATTCCGCACCTGCTGGCGGCCGAGCGAGGCTTCGTGCTGCGCCCGCTCGCCGAGATCGCCCCCGACCTGGTCCACCCCGTCCTCTACCGTCCCGTCCGCGAGCTGCTGGAGACGCTCGGGGACGAGCACGCGGTGCGTCCCGGCGACTACCCGGCCCGGTGGACCGAGGAGTGACGGTGGCCGATCCCCAGTTCCAGCGGGAGGCGCTGCAGCATGTCGACGCCCTCTACAACTTCGCCATGTACCTGGCGAAGAACCCCCCGGACGCCGACGACCTCGTGCAGGAGACCTACCTGCGCGCCTTCCGGTTCTCCCACCGCTTCCAGCCGGGAACCCACCTGCGCGCGTGGCTGTTTCAGATCCTGAGAAACACGTTCCTCACGTTCTACCGCGTGCGCGAGCGCGAGGTCGCCATCGCGGAGGACGGCGTGCCAGACTGGGACGCGCCGATGTTCCACGACGCGCCCGAGGACACCGGGAACGTGATGGAGGCCCACACCGACCTCGAGCGCGCCATGCGGCGGCTGCCCGAGGAGTTCCGCTCGGTGCTCCTGCTCGCCGAGGTCGAGGGGCTTCCCCTGGAGGAGGTCGCCCGGGTGATGGGGTGCCCGGTCGGCACCGTGAAGTCACGGATCTTCCGGGCCAAGGAGCGGCTGCGAGCCCTGCTCCGCGACTACCACTCGGCATGAGCGAGTCGAACCAGGACCTGACGGACGAGGGCCTCGGTCGCCGTCTGGGGACCGACCTGCCGCGCTATGCCGCGCCGGCCCGGCTCCGCGCGGCCCTGCTGGACGCCGCGCGGCCGCGCCCGCGCGCGCCCTGGTGGCTGGCGCCCTCGCTGGCGGCGGCGGCGACGGCGCTCGTGGCCGTCCTCGTCGCGCTGCCCGTCCTGCCCCGCGTCACGCCGGCCGATCCGCTGCAGCGCTACGTCCGCTCCGTCGTGAGCGAGCACGCGCGCACCGTCATGTGGGGTGCCCGCGCGGAAGAGGTGATCCCCGCCGCGCTCCCCTGGCTGGCGCAGGAGTCGGGGATCGCGCTGAGCCAGGTGTTCGCGGGGGACGACCGGCTGGACGTGGTCGGCGCGGAGCCCGTCTACCTCGAGCGTCAGCGCGGTGTCGCCATCCACTACCGGGACACCGAGGGCCGCATGCTGACCTACGTCGCGCTGCCAGCGCCGGGCCTGGCCGTCGCCGAGCGTCAGCGCGTGACCATCGGCCGCTGGCGGCCCGCGCTCGTCCGGGACAGCGGCTTCGCGGCGTGGGTGTGGAAGCAGGGGGAGGTCGGGTGCTTCTTGGTCTCCGACATGGCCGCCGAGGGCGACCTCGAGCGGTTCAAGGACTACTTCGCCCGGGTGCGCTCCGCGACCGATCCCGTGCTCGCGCGCTGACGCCGCGCACCGGGCGTCGGGATCCACGCCGGCCGGTCGAGATTCGTCATCCGGCGCCGTGGGGCACGGGTCGGGCCGCCCTCCCCGGAACACGCTATCCACACCGCGCGACGCCTGTCGTCGA
>JAICGY010000388.1 GCA_025922915.1 Candidatus Methylomirabilota bacterium
GGGCCTGCACGGCAAGGTCCTTGCCCCGAACCAGCGTGGCGAGATCCGACTGGAAGCGCTCCATCGCCCGACGTAATTTGGGATCCGCCGTCGCCAGGATCCGCACGGCCAGCAATCCGGCATTGCGCGCACCGCCGATAGCCACCGTCGCCACCGGCACGCCAGCCGGCATCTGGACGATCGAGAGCAGCGCGTCCAGACCGCTCAGCGGCGTGGCCGCGATGGGCACCCCGATGACGGGCAGCGACGAGTACGCGGCGACGACGCCGGGCAGGGCCGCCGCGCCGCCCGCCGCCGCCACGAGCACCCCGAGCCCGCGTGCCGCAGCCGTCGAGGCCCACTCCTCGACCCGGCGCGGCGTGCGGTGCGCGGAGGCGACGACGACCTCGCTGCCGACGCCCAGCGCGTCGAGGACCTTCACGGTCTCGAGCATGACGTCGAGATCCGAGTCGCTGCCCAGCACGATGCCCACGCGCACGCGATCCGTCACTCGGACCCTCCCGGCGGCTCGAGGACCTCGAGATGCGCGCGCGCGATCCGAGCCCACGGGCTGGCCCCGTCGAGGACCAGGTACCGCTGCCAGTGCGCGATCGCCTCCGTCCCGCGCCCGGCCCGCGCCAGGGCGCCCGCGAGGTTGAAGTGGGCGTCGGCGTAGTCGGGCGACGTCGCGAGCGCGCGACGATAGCGGAAGATCGCCTCGTCCACGTCGCCCTGGTCCTCGGCCAGCGAGCCCAGGTTGTACTCCGCCTCGCAGCAGCGCGGATCGTGCTCCACGGCCGCGGTGTACGCCGCGCGCGCCTCGTCGTACCGGCCGAGGCGGTGCAGGAGCAGCCCCAGGTTGTTCCAGGCCGCGGCGTAGCCGGGATCGATGGCGACGACCCGGCGGTAGGCCTCCACGGCGTCCTCCCACTGGGCGGGGTCCCCGTCCCACTCGCTGGCCCGCTCGAACCAGGTCTCGGCCTGCTCCGCGGGCGGGGCCAGCGGGCGCACGAGCCCGGTCCGCAGCGCGGCGGCCGCGGCCGCCTCCAGGCTGGGGGTGTCCAGATCGAGCACGGTCTGGCCCGTCCGCGGCTCGAACCGTACGCGGTCGGACTCCGCCAGGAGCCGCTGGCCGTCGAGCACCAGCCGGACCTCCGTCAGCGGCGCGCCCAGCCCGCGCCGCCGGAGCGCGTCCAGCGCCTGTCGGATCTGCCGGACGGAGGCGCCCGCGTCGAGCAGGGCCGCCGCCGCGCGCAGCGCGAGAAGATCCCGGAACGTGTAGCCGCTGTCGCCCTGGAGGAGCGCGAGCCGCCGGAGCTGGGCGGCGCGGCGCGGCGTGAGCGTCAGGATGCGGGTCAGCTCCCGCATGCCATAGATGCGCTCGACCTGCGCCCGGCTCATGCGCGCTGGCGTCAGTGGCGGAAGTGTCGGATCCCGGTGAAGACCATCGCGATGTCCCGCTCGTCGGCGACCGCGATCACGTCGGCGTCGCGCAGCGAGCCGCCCGGCTGGATCACGGCGGTGACGCCCGCCTCGGCCACCACGTCGAGGCCGTCCCGGAACGGGAAGAACGCGTCCGAGGCGCACACGGTGGACGCCGTCGCGAGCCCCACCTCGCGCGCGCGGGCCACGGCCAGGCGGGCGGAGTCGACCCGGTTCATCTGCCCCGCGCCCACCCCGATCACCTGCTCGGCCGTCGTGAGGACGATGGCGTTCGACTTCGCGTGCTTGGCGACGCGCCAGGCGAAGCGGAGCGCGCGCAGCTCCTCGGCCGTCGGCGCGCGCCGGGTCACCGTGGTGAGCCGCGCCGGGTCGAGGTCGGCGAGGTCCACGTCCTGGGCGAGCAGCCCGCCCAGCACGCTGCGGTGCTCCCGGAGCCCGGCGGGCAGCGCGGCACGCGCGCACGGGACCTGGAATACGCGGCACTTCTTCTTGGTCTGCCGCAGCTCGGCGAGCGCGTCCTCCGCGAAGGCGGGGGCGAAGAGGATCTCGACGAAGATGCCGCTGAGCGCGCTCACGACCTCCATGTCGAGCGTCCGGTTCACGCCGACGATGCCGCCGTAGATGGACACCGGGTCCGACGCCTTCGCCCGCGCCATCGCCTCCCCCACCGTCCGGCCCCGGGCCGCCCCGCAGGGATTGGTGTGCTTGATCACCACCGCCGCCGGGTCCTCGAACTCGAGCAGCAGCCCGAGCGCCGCCGAGAAGTCGAGCAGGTTGTTGTAGCCGAGCTCCGGCCCGTGCAGCGGCGTCATCGCGCCCAGCCCGACCGCGGGCTCCCCGGGCAGCCGGTAGAACGCCGCCGTCTGGTGCGGGTTCTCCCCGTACCGCAGCGGCATGACGCGCTCCGCCTCCATGGTGACCCGCGCCGGGTACGGCTCTTCGGGGGCGACACCGCCGGCCTCCGCGGCCAGGTAGTGCGCGATCGCCGCGTCGTACGCCGCCGTGCGACGGAAGGCCTCCGCGGCCAGCCGCGCCCGCGTGGCGTCCCCGAGCGCGCCGCCGGTCGCGCGCAGCTCCTCCACCACGGCCGGATACTGCGACGGGTGGGTCACCACCGCCACGCTCGCGTGGTTCTTGGCGGCCGCGCGGATCATGGTCGGCCCCCCCACGTCGATCTGCTCGATCGCCTCGGCGAGCGCCACGCCGGATCGCGCCACCGTCTCCTCGAAGGGGTAGAGCGCCACCACGACGAGGTCGATGGAGGGGATGCCGTGCTGGGCGAGCGCCTCGAGGTGCGCCGCAACGTCGCGCCGGGCCAGGATGCCCCCGTGGATCCGCGGGTGCAGGGTCTTCACCCGGCCGTCCATCATCTCGGGGAAGCCGGTGACCTCCGCCACGTCGCGGACCGCCAGCCCGGCCTCGCGCAGCAGGCGGGCGGTCCCGCCCGTGGACAGGATCTCGACGCCCATCTGCGCCAGCGTCCGGGCGAGGTCGACCACGCCCGTCTTGTCGTGCACCGACACGAGCGCCCGCTGGACCTTCATCGCGCCTCCCTGGCGTGGACGATCACGCGGCGGCCCGCGATCTCCAGTCGCCCCTCCGCGAAGAGCCGCACCGCCTCCGCGTACAGCCGGTGCTCCTGCACGAGGATGCGGGCCGACAGCGTCTCCACCGTGTCGTCAGCCTCCACCGGAACCGAAGCCTGCAGCACGATCGGCCCCGTGTCTACCCCCTCCTCCACGAAGTGCACGGTGGCCCCCGCCACCTTCACCCCGTGGTCCAGGGCCTGGCGCTGGGCGTGCAGCCCCGGGAAGGCGGGCAGCAGCGCGGGGTGCACGTTCAGCAGCCGCCCGGCGTAGCGCCGGACGAACGCGGGGCCCAGGATGCGCATGAAGCCGGCCAGGCACACGAGGCCCACGCCGTGCCCGTCCAGCGTGTCGGCGAGGGCCGCATCGTACGCCGCCCGCTCCCCGAAGTCCTTGGGATTCAGGACGGCGGTGGGGACGCCGGCCGCCGCCGCCCGCTCGAGCGCCGCCGCCCGCTCACGGTCCGACACGACGACGGCCACCCGGGCCGGGAAGCCCGGCCGGGCACACGCATCGAGGATCGCCTGGAGGTTCGAGCCCCGTCCCGACGCGAGGACCCCGACGGCGAGGGTCACGCCGCCTCGCGCGGGCGCGCGTCGGCCGCGCCC
>JAICGY010000389.1 GCA_025922915.1 Candidatus Methylomirabilota bacterium
CGAGATGGGCCAGGGCACGAGCACGACGATGCCCATGATCGTGGCCGACGAGCTGGACGTGGACCTCGCGCAGGTGCGGGTCGAGCAGGCGCCGGCCAACCCCGAGGTCTACGGCAACCCCGTCACCGGCCGGCAAGCCTACGGGGGCAGCCGCGGGCTCCGGGACCACCTGGCGACCTGGCGACGGGCGGGGGCGGCCGCGCGCGAGATGCTCAAGCAGGCCGCGGCGACCGAGTGGGGCGTGCCGGTGGCCGACGTCGACACCGAG
This sequence comes from Candidatus Methylomirabilota bacterium, assembly GCA_025922915.1. Lineage (GTDB taxonomy): Bacteria > Methylomirabilota > Methylomirabilia > Rokubacteriales > CSP1-6 > JAICGY01. The sequence continues at coordinate 269 of JAICGY010000389.1, forward strand.
CCCGGGGTCGTCGTCCACCGGCCGAGCGGACGGCGGCTGCCTTACGGCCAGCTCGTGGACAGGGCCCGCACGCTGCCCGTCCCCCCGGACCCACCGCTCAAGGCGCCCGACCGCTTCCGGTACATCGGCAAGGCGCACCCGCGCATCGACGTGCCGGCCAAGACGGACGGCACGGCGATCTACGGCTTCGACGTCACCGTGCCGGGCATGCTGTACGCCTCCATCGAGCGCCCGCCGGTGGTCGCCGGTGCCACCGTCAAGGCCTTCGACGCCACGGCGGCGAGGCAGGTGAAGGGCGTGGCAGGACGTCGTGCCGGTGAGCCACGGCGTCGCGGTGATCGCCACCTCGTCCTGGGCGGCGCTCCAGGGCCGGCGCGCCCTGCGCGTGCAGTGGGACGAGGGGCCGCTGGCGGCCGTGTCGAGCCCGGCGATCAGCCGCGCCTTCGCCGAGGCGGCGACGCAGCCGGGGCGGAGCGCGCGGAAGGTCGGCGACGCCGCGAAGGCGCTGGCGGCCGGCGCCCGGCAGCTCGAGGCCGTCTACGAGCTGCCGTATCTCGAGCACGCGTGCATGGAGCCCATGAACTGCACGGCGCACGTGACCCGCGACGCCTGCGTGGTGTGGGCCCCGACCCAGAACCCGGGCGGGACGCAGGCGACCGCGGCCCGCCTCACGGGACTGCCGCCCGGCAAGGTGACGGTCCACACGACGATGCTGGGCGGCGGCTTCGGCCGGCGCGGCGAGGTCGACTTCGTCGTCGACGCCGTCGAGGTTGCGAAGACCACGGGCGTTCCCGTGAAGGTCTTCTGGACCCGCGAGGACGACATCCGCCACGGCTTCTATCGGCCGGCCAGCTACCACCTGGTCCGCGCCGCGCTCGACGCGAGCGGGACGCCGACGGCGTGGCTCCACCGGATCGTCGGCCCCGGCATCCTCACCCAGAAGGGCCGCGGCCGCGCGGGCGGGGTCGACGGCACCGCGGTCGCCGGCGCCGCCGACCTGCCGTACGACGTGGCGAGCATCGCCGTGGAGTGGACGTCGAAGGACTTCGGCGTGCCCGTCGGCTTCTGGCGCTCCGTCGGCTCCTCGCAGAACGCCTTCGTGGTGGAGTCCTTCGTCGACGAGTGCGCCCACGCCGCCGGCAAGGATCCCGTCGCGTTCCGCCGGGCGCTGCTCGACAGATCTCCCCGCCACCGGGGGGTGCTCGAGCTGGCCGCCCGCAAGGCCGACTGGGGCGCGCCGCCCCCCGCGGGGCGCGCGCGCGGCATCGCCGCGGCGTTCTCCTACGGCTCCTACGCCGCCCACGTCGCCGAGGTCTCGGTGGCGCCCGGCGGCACGGTCCGCGTGCACCGGATCGTGTGCGCGATCGACTGCGGCATCGCCGTCAATCCCGACCAGGTCCGCGCCCAGATGGAGGGCGGCGCGGTGTACGCCCTCACCGCGGCGCTCCACGGCGAGATCACCGTGGACCGCGGTCGGGTCGAGCAGTCGAACTTCCACGCCTACCCGATGCTGCGCATCGGCGAGATGCCGGAGGTGGAGGTCCACATCCTGGACTCCGGCGAACCGCCGGGCGGGCTCGGGGAGCCGGGCGTGCCCTCGGTGGCGCCGGCGGTGACCAACGCCCTCTTCGCCCTGACGGGCAAGCGGATCCGCCGGCTGCCGATCCGCCCGGACGACCTCGAGCCCGCCTGATGGCGGCCGCGTCCGCCGGGTGGGCCGCGGTGGGACGCGCCCTCGCCGTGCTGGTCGTGGCGCTCGTCGCATCCGCGACGGCCGGCGTAGCCCGGGCCGAAGGCAGCGAGGCCGTGTGGGGACTGCTCCGTGGCGGCGGTCAGATCGTGCTCATCCGCCACGGGGCGACCAGCGGCGCCGCCGGCGATCCGGCGGGCTTCCGCCTCGAGGACTGCGCCACGCAGCGAAACCTGACCGACGCGGGCCGGGCCGAGGCCCGGCGCATCGGCGCCGCGTTCCGGGCGCGCGCGATCCCGGTGGCCCGCGTGATCTCGAGCCCGTGGTGCCGCTGCCTGGAGACGGCGCGCCTGGCGTTCGGGCACGCCGAGGTCTGGGACGCGCTGCGGAACGCCTTCGTCGAGCGCGACGCCGCCCCCGAGCGGACGCGCCGCCTGCGCGAGCGGCTGCGGCAGGTTCCGGACGGCGGCAATCTCGTGCTCGTCACGCACGGCTCCAACATCGGCGCCGCCGTCGGCGTCCACCCCGCAGAGGGTGAGCTCGTAGTCGTCACGCCCGACGGCGCCGGCTTCCGCGTGGCCGGACGCATCCCGCCGACCGCCCTCGACTGACCTCGCGGCGCCCGTTGACCCGGCGGCGATAATCGGCTGGAGGAGGACCAGATGCGGCACACTCCGGGCTCGATCCTCGTCGCGCTGGCGCTCGTCGGGGCCACGGCGGCGGCCGCCGGGGCGCACCACGGCTGGAGCGGCTACGACTCCACGAATGAGCTGAACGTCACCGGCACCATCAAGGAGTCCGGCTACGAGCACCCGCACGGCTTCGTGCGCCTCGAGGCCCCGGGCAAGACCTGGGTCGTGGTGCTGGCGCCGCCCTCGCGGATGGAGCGCCGCGGGCTCCCGAAGGAGATGCTGGCGGCCGGCAAGAACGCCACGGTCGTGGGCTACCCGAACCGCTCCGACGCGCACGAGATGCGGGCGGAGCGGATCACCATCGACGGCAGGACGATCGAGCTCCGCTGATGCACCCCCCGAGCGGCCCGGCCTGGCTGGTCTGGCTCGAGACCAGGGAGGCCGCCGCCGCGATGCGGGAGTGGCTGTGGCTCTACCCGGCGGTGGAGATCGTGCACATCGTCGGCTTCGTGGTGCTCGTCGGCGCCGCCTTCATGTTCGACCTGCGCCTCCTCGGCCGGGCCCGCACGTTGCCGGTGAGCGGCATGGCGGACCACCTCCTGCACTGGGCGCGATGGAGCCTCGTGCTGATCCTGCCCTCGGGCGCCCTGATGTTCGCCGCCCACGCCACCGAGATGGCCGAGAACCCGGCGTTCCGGCTCAAGCTCCTCCTGATCGCCGCCGCCTTCCTGAACGCGGCCGTCTTCCACCGCGTGCCGTTCCGGTCCGTCGGCGACTGGGACACCGAGATCGCCGCGCCCGCGGCCGCCAGGGCGGCCGGTATCCTCTCGCTCCTCCTCTGGACCGGCGTCCTCGCCTGCGGGCGCCTCCTCGCCTACCTGTGAGCCCGAGCCCGGTGACGCGACGGCGGTGGGCCGCGACGGGGGAGTCGACCTCGGTTCGCGTGAAGGCGGTGGAAGCGCTGTCCGACTGCGGCCCGTGACGCGCGCGCGTCGTCCCGACCGC
>JAICGY010000390.1 GCA_025922915.1 Candidatus Methylomirabilota bacterium
CCGTCGTCCCGAGGATGCCGCCGGGCACCTCGAGGGCGCCGACGAGGGCGGCCAGCACCGTGCGCGCCCAGCAGCACTCGTAGCCGCCCCAGCCGTTCGTCACGGTCTTGCCGAGCAGCACGGCCACGGGCCGGTGCGGGAACTCCACGCCGTCGATCTCCACCGTGGCGCCCACGGAGGCGTGGCGGAGGTACTCGCGCGCGAGCCGCCGGATGGTGGCGGCGGGGATGTCGGCGATCTCGGCCGCCCACTCCGGCGTGTAGGGCCGCACGTGCTCGACCAGGTGCGCGAACGCCGGGCGCACCCGCTCGCTCACGCTCCGGCGAGCCCCGTCGGGGCCGACCTCGACGCCGGCCGCGATGAACGACCCCTCGAGGGCGGGCCGGGCGCAGGCGGGGTCGTCGAACGGCACGGCCTGCCCGCGGTCGAGATCCCACACGAGCGGCTTGCCGCTCGCGGGGTCGCGCAGGTAGTGGCCGCCGGGGGCCACCAGGTAGGCGGAGGCGGTCATCCGCTCGAGGAACGGCACGTCGCAGACGCGGCACCAGTCGTGCTCGATCAGGATCGCGTGGAGGAGGGCGAAGAGGACCGCGGCGTCGGTCTTGGGGCGGACGGGCACCCACTCGCTGGCCCCGGCCCCCGTCACCGACAGGTGCGGCTCGAGCTGGACCCACGTGATCCCGCGCGCCCGCGCCTCGGCGTGCCGGAAGACGCCGGTGACGCCGCCGGAGGCGTCGCCGTTGTAGCCGAAGGACAGGACGAAGTCGCAGCGCGGGGTGTCGGCGGCGACGGTGAAGGCACGGTGCCAGAACTCGCCGTAGAGGTGCTCGGAGTGGTAGCACTTGACACCCTGCCCGCTGCCGATGCCCTGGTCGACCGGGCCCCACGCGGCGAGGAAGGCCGCGAAGGTCCCGAGATAGGCGGGGGCGATGCCGCCCGAGCCGAACGTCACCGCCAGCCGCGGATAGCCGGCCTCGTCCACGAGGCCGCGCTGCCGGATGCCGGCGAGCTTGCCCGCCAGCAGGTCGAGCGCCTCCTCCCAGGAGATCGGCTGCCAGCCCGGGTCGGCGTCGCGCGCCTTCCGGGGATTCGTGCGCTTCAGGGGCTGCCGCACGCGCGCCGGGTTGTAGAGCTTCTGGACGAGGCCGTAGGCGCGGACGCAGACCTTGCCGCAGCCGGGATGCGTGTCGGCGACGTCGGCGTTGGGCTCCACGCCGACCGCCACGCCGTCCCGCACGATCACCTTGAGGAGGTCGGGGCCCGCCACGCACTGGTAGCAGTAGACGGGGACCTTCCCGGCCGTCAGCATCTCAGTGGGCCCCGGCGACGAGCTTCCGGTGCTCGAGCGCCTCGAAGAACGCGTCGATGCGGTTCTTGATCTGGGCCTCCGCGTAGTAGCGCGGGTCCTCCAGGTCCGACTCCACGAGCAGGGTCGGTACCCCGAGCTCCTTGATGAAGTACTCGCGCATGTCGCCCTGCCCCGCCGAGAAGAGCCGGCACGACTTGATGGAGTGGATGACGAGGGCGTCCGCCTCCCACTCCTCGACGTAGCGCTTGATCTGGGCGTAGCGGTCGACGATGGACCGGTTGGTGAGGTTCTCGCGCAGCATCTGCTCGGCGATCGACTCGAGCGGGCGCCGGGGGTCGTGGCGGAAGCCGAACTCCCAGATGCCGCCCACGGTCGAGTACGTCGACTGCACGGCGACCGCGCCCCAGCGGGTGAAGAGGTTGCGGAAGTTCTTGTAGTAGGGGTACGGGGGCGGTCCCTCGATCACGGTGCGGACGCGCTCCTCCGAGAGGGGGCCGAGGCCCTGGGCCACCAGTCGCTCGAACTCGGCCACCGCCTCGTCGAAGAAGTCCGCCGCCTCCAACGTTCCCCGGAGCACGTTGATGGGCCCCATCATGTTGATGGAGTCGAAGTAGGAGTCGAAGGGCGCCGGGTGGTGCTTGGTCAGGTGCTTGGCCCGGGCGTAGCCTTCCTGGGCGCGCGCCGAGAGGGCCAGGATCTCGCGCAGCTCGTCGATGTCGAACTTCCGGCCCGTCACCGACTCGCAGACCGCGATCAGCTCCCGGAGCTGCGCCACCACGTAGCGGACGTCGCTCTCCGAGGGCGCGTCGGTGCGGGCGAACGGCACGTCGAGCATGAACAGGCGGCTGCCGCTGATGTCGGCCAGGTGCTCGAACCACTTCACGTAAACGTTGCAGCCGACGTAGTTGCAGACGGTGATGGTCGGGAACGGCAGCGCCGTGCCCGGCCCCATGCCGCCCTCCAGGAAGAGCCCGATGTCGGCCTTGACGTAGGCGCAGTTGTCGCTGGAGTAGCCGGCCTGCTCGGCCTTGAGGATCAGCGGCAGCGACTTGTGGCGGATGGCGTTCTGGAGCGCCGTCACCTCCGGGAACATCGGCAGCACGTGACAGGCGCGGAGGAGCTCGACGCAGTTGCCGGAGATCATGAGCGCGCCCGTCGGCCGGCCCGCCGCCTCCGACTCGGCGAGCTCGCGCATCCATGCCGCCATGAGCGCGCGGGAGCGGACGTGCACCGTGCCCTGGTACTGGCGTTCCGTGATCTGGGGCGGCATGCGCGGCCTCCGCTAGTCGAAGAGCATGGATTCGACGAACGTCTCGATCTCGTTGCGCGTGCGCTCGAAGGTCCACATCTTTTCCTCGAACTCGACGAGCATGTGCGGGATCCCCGCCCGGTCCAGCCCCTGCTTCATCAGCACGTAGTCGAAGAGGGCGGGCTCGCAGAACTTCGCGGGCATGAAGACCACGGCGTCGGCGCGGGCGCGGCGGACCTTCTCGATGAGCCCCTCGGCGCGGTGCTGACGGCCCTCGTGGCGCGTGGAGGACGGGACCGCCTGGTCGACGTAGGCGGCGCCCAGGCGCGTGAAGGGATCGCCGTCGGTGGCGACGTCGGCGGTGAACCACCGCCAGCCCAGGAAGAGGTCGTCCTCCACCACGTAGCACCCCGCCTCCTCGAGCACCTCGAGCAGCCCGAGCGGCGGCTGCTCGCAGAAGGCGCCCTCCACGACCACGCGCACCCGGTCGCGTGGTCGGGCCACGCGCGCGGGCAGGCCGGCCAGCAGCGCGTCGAGCCACCCCAGCGCTTCCTCGGGCGGCGTCACCGTGACGCCGCGCAGGACGGTGTAGAGCTCGGTGGTGGAGAGCGTGTGCGGCTGCTCGATCCGCAGCGCGTAGAGCGCCCGCAGCCGCGCCCGCAGCGCGTTGTAGAGCTCGATCGACTTCGTGAGCGCGGCCGGCGTGACGCCGAGCCCGAGCGCCGCCTCGAACCCCGCGGCCAGCCGGCGCAGCTCCTCGCCGGCATAGGCGGCCACGCAGGGGGAGGTCGAGTTCTGGGGCAAGTGCAGGTAGGCCACGAAGGCGTCGGGGAAGTTGCGCTGGTAGATCGAGCCGAGGTTCCGCGCGACGTCGCAGATGTTGGAGAAGACGAAGCCGTCCACGCCCTTCACGAGCCCCTGGAAGCCCAGCTCGAGCGTCGACTTCGCGATCGAGCACACGAAGGACTGGAAGCGGGCGTCGGCGTGGGTCAGCTC
>JAICGY010000391.1 GCA_025922915.1 Candidatus Methylomirabilota bacterium
CAGGAGCACCTGGTAGAGGCCGATCGAGCCGTGCTCGAAGGCCACGGCCGAGCACGTCAGGTAGAGGAGCCAGGTGCGGTAGATCCGCTCGCCGGCGATCGCGCGCGCCTCGTCGGCCCGCGCGCGCAGGCGCTCGACCCAGTGCCGGCACGTGCGCGCGTAGTGCAGGCGCAGGCCCTCGACGTCGAGGATCTCCCAGCGCGCCCGCTCCATCTCCGTCAGGGTCTGGGTGAGCCCGGCGAGGTCGCCGTTGGGAAAGACGTGACGGTAGAGGAACTCCGTCTGGCTCGTGAACTTCCAGTGGAACTCGTGGGTGATGCCGTGATTGAGGTAGAGGCCGCCGTCCTCCAGCATCGCCCGCACCCGGCCGAAGAAGGCGGGGTAGTGACGGATGCCGACGTGCTCGATGACGCCCACCGCGGCGATCTTGTCGTAGCGGGCGTCGGCGGGGAGGTCGCGCCAGTCCCGGTGCTCCACCCGGCAGCGGTCGGCCAGCCCCTCGCGCCGGATCCGCTCCGCCGCCCACTCCGCCTGCGCGCGCGAGAGGGTGACCCCGTGGGCCTGCACGCCGTGGTGCCGCGCCGCCCACATGGCGAGGCTGCCCCAGCCGCAGCCGATGTCGAGCAGCCGCTCGCCGGGGCGGAGCCGCAGCTTGCGGCAGACGAGGTCGAGCTTGTCGGCCTGGGCCTGCTCGAGCTTGCCGTCGGCGTCCCGGTAGTAGGCGCAGGTGTACACCATGAGGGGATCCAGGAAGAGCGCGTAGAACTCGTTGGAGACGTCGTAGTGATGCGCGATCGCTGCCGCGTCCCGCCGCCTCGCCCTGGCACTCACCGCGCGACCTCCTCGCTCTCCCGCATCCCGAAGATCGATCCGAAGACCAGGTGCCGCCGGGCCGGGCCCAGCCCGACCGACAGCCGCACCGCGGCGCGCGCGATCGCGGCCGGGACGCGGGCGGCCTGCCGGCCGAGCCAGCCCGGCTCCCCGCGGCCGTAGAGCGCGACGATCCGGGCCGCGTAGCCCTCGAGCGGCGTGCCGTGCCGCAGCCAGGCCTCGACGGCCTCCGCGGCGAGCCGGCCGCTCCGGATGGCAGGGCCGATTCCCTCGCCGCTCAGGTCGCGCGCCAAACCGGCGGCGTCGCCCACGAGGCAGAAGCGCGGGCCGGCGAGGCGGCGCGGTGCCTGGCGACGGACGACGTAGGCGTGGCCGCGGAACGGCGCGAGCGCCAGGTCGGCCGGCACGCGCCCGGAGGCGCGCAGCGCGGCCAGCAAGGCCTCGCGGCGGCGGGGGAGGCTGCCGTCGGCGGCGTCCGTGATGCCGACGCCGATGTTCAGCACGTCCTGCTTGGGGAAGTACCACCCGTAGCCCCGCAGGTCGGGCTCGACGTAGAGCTCGGGGGCGTCCATGAGCGGAGCCAGCGCGGCCGCGCGGTCGGCGGGCAGACGCGTCTCGCTCTCCTGGGCGGCCACCACCGTCTCGTGCGCGGAGACCTCTCCGAGCGCGTGCGCGACGGGGCACCGGTGGCCGCCGGCGCCCACCACGCACTCCGCCTCGAACACGCCCAGCGTGGTCTCCACGCGCACGCCGGGCGCGCCGGCCTCGATGCCGGTCACGCGCGCGCCGTCGCGGACCTCGGCCCCCGCCGCCCCCGCCCGTTCCAGCAGGTAGTGGTCGAACTCGCGCCGCACGATGCCGTAGCTCGCCGGCCGCCGCCAGCGCGTCTCGTGACGGGCGCCGTCGACCTCCAGCCGGCACGCGGAGAAGGCCTGCAGGGTGAGCGGGTACTTCTCCGGATCGAGCTCGAGGTCGGCCAGCGCGGTGGGCGTGACCCACCCGGCGCACACCTTCACCCGGGGGAAGACCGCGGCGTCGAGCACGAGCGGGCGCAGGCCGGCGAGGGCCAGCCGCCAGGCCGCCGTGCTGCCGCCGGGGCCGCCCCCGATCACGATGACGGCCCGGCGCTCCGCCGTCATGGCGTCCACAGGCTGGCGAGCAGGCGCAGGCGGCGGGCGAGGGGCAGCCGCAGCTCCTCGACGGCGTCGGCCACGTCCATGGCCGCGAAGAGATCGCCCTCGATGTCGATGGCGCTCTCCACGAAGGCCTCGGCGAAGCGCAGCGGCGTCGGCTCGCGGGCGAGCCGCAGGAAGGTCTCGGCGCTGTGGAAGACGACCGTGAACCGGGGCGGGCCGGCCCCGAGCGCCACCTCGGTGCCGTCCCAGAGCCGGAACGCGAGATCGCCTCCCAGCCCACCGAAGACCTGGCGGAGGATGGCGGCCGCGCGGGCGCTCGCCGGCCTGGGCGCTAGCCGCGCCAGCACGCGGCTCCTCCCCGGTGCCACCGACGACGGAGATCCCGCATGGTGTTCCGCCCTCCGGTGATCGGAAGGGTAGGGTGGCCGCCCGGCCGCCGTCAAGGCGGTCGCGGACCCGTCAGGCCGCCCGGTCCAGCTGACGCGGCCGCCAGCGGTGAGCGCGGTGGTCGGCCACGTAGTCCCGGCGCGCGAAGAGCTTGACGAGGGCCAGACCGGTCACGAAGCCGCCGACGTGCGCCCAGAAGGCGACCCCGCCCCCCTTGGCGCCCGCGACCACCGTCACGCCACCCAGCAGCTGGAGCACGAACCAGTAGAGGAGCATCGTCCACGCCGGAAGCGCCACCGACATCAGGAAGAAGCCGATCGGGACGAAGGTGAACACGCGGACGGTCGGGTAGAGCAGGAGGTATCCGCCCATCACGCCGCTGATGGCGCCGGAGGCGCCCACCATCGGCACCGCGGCGCCGGCGTCGAGCCCCACCTGGAGGAGGGCGGCGGCCAGGCCGGAGACCACGTAGAACACCGCGAAGCGGGCGTGCCCCATCGAGTCTTCCACGTTGTTGCCGAAGAGGTAGAGGAACCACATGTTGCCGAGCAGGTGCAGCCAGGACCCGTGCAGGAACATCGACGTCAGCAGGTGGGCGAGCTGGGGGCCCGGATCGGTGAGGCAGATGATGCCCTCGCCGAGCTCCACCCGGGTGCCCGGCGGGACCGCGCCCGTGAGCTCGCCGGCGATGAGGCCGAGGTTGCACACCGACCGGGCGAGCGCCGGGCTGGTCCCCGCGCCCTGCACGGTCAACCATGCAAGGACGTTCAGCCCGATCAGCGCCCAGGTGACGTAGGGCGAGCGCTGGGTCGCGTTCTCGTCGTGATACGGGAACACGGTGTGTCCTCCCCGGTAGCAGGGAGGAGCAAAAGCCGTGCTAGAGACTGCGGCCGCCGGCGAGGGGTCTGCTCGTAGAAGGCGGTCATCGACGGCCCCGGTGCGCCGATCCCGAAGGCGTCCCGGCTGTCGCGGCCCAACGAACGGCCGGCCGGGTGAAGTCACGCTCGAGGAGCGGCGTGATCCTGCAGGAGAGGCCCGCGGGGCCGCCGGCTCCACGCTGTGAGCCGGCGGCACGTCACGGAGCGGCGGATGGCTACTTCGGCTGGGGCACGACCCGGATGTACGGCTTGGGCGTCTTCCAGCCGGCCGGGTACGTCTTCTTGGCCTCCTCGTCGGACACGGCCGGGGAGATGATGAC
>JAICGY010000392.1 GCA_025922915.1 Candidatus Methylomirabilota bacterium
CCACCCGCGATCGAGGGGCAGGTGTGCGAGGCGCTCCTGCTGCAGGCGCACTACTACCGGGGCGCGCTGGTCGACGAGGCCAGCAGCCTCTTCCTCAAGCTGCAGGACCGCCTGTGGCACCGGGTGTTCATCGAGGCCGGCGTGGTCTTCTGGCATCGCGTCGACGGGCTCGACAGCCCGGACCAGGACCGCCATCACTACACCCTCACCGATCTGGCGGCCGTCCACGGTCTCGCCGGCCAGCGCGTCACCGGCGTCACCGTCGCCGACGTCCCGTCCGGCGGCGCCCTGCGCCTGGCCTTCGCCGGGGGCCCGACCGTCGTCCTGAGCCACGTCGACGGTCGCTCCCACGTCGCGGTCGAGGCCGCGCCCGCTGCCACCGTCCGCGGTTCCCGACGTCCGGGGTAAGTCACCATCGCGGCTGCCGAATCGGCGGAAAGCGTGAGACACAGCAGGATCGCCGAGGCCTTCGTGGAGGCGATCTTCCGGCGGGCCGGCTACAGCGTCTCGCGCGTCGGGCGCGAGAGCCAGATCCATCGACTCGTCAAGCTCGGCCGAGACGAGTTCCTGCCGGACTTCCTCGTGCCGGGGAAAGTCTACCGGGACAACGCTCGGGCTCTCCACCAACTGTTGCCGGTCGAGGCGAAGTACCGGAGACAGGGCAACTTCCGCCCGCTGGAGAGGACCTCGCTCGAGCGGCTCGCCGCTCGCTGGCCTGATCTCCGTGTCGTGCTCGTCACGGACAATCCCGAGGCCGGGCGTTCTTGCTTCCAGGCGCTCGAGTTGTCGGTGGGACAGCTGCGGGCCCGCGATCTCCATGCCGCCGATCTCGACATCCAGGAGTCGATGGTTCGCGAGTTCGAGGAGCTGGTCCGGGACATCTTCCCGCTCGTCGAGCGTCGCCTGCCAGGTGCGGTGGCGATGCCGGCGGAAGCTTCCTCGTAATCCCCGGACGAACGTCACGCGCCCACGGGGCCCGCCCGGGGCCCTGGCCGGCCGCCGGGGGAAACCGCGGGCTATGACGCGCGTCATAGTCGCGCGGCGGCGGCCTCTCCTATCGTCGCTCCAGGCGAACACAGGCATTTGCGCTGGAGGGGACGACCATGACAGAGCGACCGCCCGACCCGGAGTCGCGCCCGCCGCTCATGCAGACGCTCTTCGACAACATCTTCCTGCTCCTCCTGGTCGGGCTCGTCGTGCCCGTCGTCTTCTACACCATCTGGGGGCTGCTCGAGATCGCGAGCATCCCGCTCGCGCCGTAGGCCGCCATGAGCCTCCAGACGCTCCAGGGCGTGTGGTGGAAGAAGGCCGACCGGTCCGAGCGGATCTGGATCTCGATCGCGCTCGTGTGGTGCCTGATCCTTTTCGCGATGATGCCCCTCTGGCACTTCACCGGGGGGCAGAACCCCTCCTTCGAGACGTACCGGATCACCGGCGCCGCCTTCCAGGCGAAGGTCGACGCCTTCGTCGAGGCGAACAAGGTGGGGGAGGACAAGGGCGTCCCCGTCGTCGAGGCCAAGCCCGGCGAGGACGTCTACATGCTCGGGCGGATGTGGTCGTGGTACCCGGTGCTGAAGTTCAAGAAGGGCGAGACGTACCGGCTGCACCTCTCGTCGATGGACCTGCTCCACGGCTTCTCGCTCTTCCCCCTCAACCTGAACTTCATGGTCCTGCCCGGCTACGAGTACGTCCTGACGGTGACGCCGACGGAGAGCGGCGAGGTCTTCGCCGTCTGCAACGAGTTCTGCGGCATCGGCCACCACATGATGGTCGGCAAGATCATCGTCGAGTAGGAGGAGGCGGGCATGAACGTCGCGGCCTTCCGGACCTGCGCCCACACCGGGCTGCGGGTCTCGCTCACCGCCGAGCGGCTGATCAAGGTCCACGCCGTCGCCGGCGTCCTGGCCATCCTGGCCGGCGGCATCGCGGCCGTGCTCGTGCTGCTGACGCGGTGGCCCGCGGTCCACCTGCTGGACCCGGCCATGTACTACCGCGCGCTCACCTTCCACGGCATCAACATGCTGATCTTCTGGATCATCTTCTTCGAGGTCGCCATCCTGTACTTCGCCGGCCCGATCGTCCTGGGCAGCCGCGTGGCGTGGCCGCGGGCCGGGTGGGTGGGCTTCGGGCTCATGGTGGCGGGCTCGCTGCTGATCGACGTGGCCATCCTGCAGGGCGGCGCCGACGTCATGATGACCTCCTACGCGCCGCTGCAGGCCGTCTCCCACTTCTACCTGGGCTGGATCCTCTTCGCGGTGGGCGCGCTGGTCGGCGTGCTGAACTTCTTCGCGACCCTCGTGGTCGCGCGCGCCGAGCGCACGTACACGGGCTCCATCCCGCTCGTCACCTTCGGCGCCCTCACCGCCGCGATCATCGCGGTCGTCGCCCTCGCCCACGGCGCGATCATCTACGTCCCGACCTGGCTCTGGTCGCTCGGCATCGTGGGGAGCCTGGACGCCGGGATGTACCGCCTCATCTGGTGGGGGCTCGGCCACACGTCGCAGCAGATCAACGTCTCCGCGATGGTGGCCGTCTGGTACCTGCTGGGCACGCTGACCGTGGGCGCCATCCCGATCAACGAGAAGGTCAGCCGCTGGGCGTTCGTGCTCTACATCCTCTTCATCAACCTCGCCTCCGCCCACCACCTCCTGGTCGACCCCCAGCTCTCGCCGGCGTGGAAGGTCTGGAACACCTCGTACGGGATGTACCTGGCGGTGCTGGCCAGCATGATCCACGGCATGACGGTGCCGGCCTCCATCGAGGTCGCCCAGCGCCGGCACGGCTTCGCCAAGGGCCTGTTCGAGTGGCTGGCCCGGGCGCCGTGGGGCAACCCCGGGTTCGCCGCGCTCATGCTCTCGCTGGTGCTGTTCGGCTTCATGGGCGGCATCACCGGTGTCACCTTCGGCGCCGAGCAGGTCAACATCATCTCGCACAACACCCTGCGCATCCCGGGCCACTTCCACGCCACCGTGGTCGCGGGCACCACGCTGGCGTTCATGGGCCTCACGTACTACGTGGTCCCGCTCATCTGGCGCCGCCGCATCGTGGCGCCCTCCCTGGCCCTCGTGCAGGTGTACGCGTTCGGGATCGGGATCGCCATCTTCTCCGCCGGCATGACGACCGCCGGCTCCTACGCGATCCCGCGCCGGCACTGGGACGTCCAGTTCGCCAACGCCACGTTCCAGCCGCCGGTGGAGGCGGCCGCCTACGTGTTCCTCGGCATCATGGGGCTCGGCGGCCTGCTGGCCGCCGTCGGGGGGGCCCTCTACGTGGGCATCACCGTGACGTCCGTCTTCTTCGGGCGGCGGATCCCGGACGAGGCCGGCCAGTTGCCGCTGGCCGCGATCCCGGCCGCCTCCGGCAAGCACACGCCGATCTCGGGCACGATGGTGCTCGTCTTCGTGTTCCTTGCCGCCTTCGTCATCTACTACTTCCTGAACTGGAAGTGGCTGGCGGCGATCTGGCTGGTCCGGTGACGGCGCCGGGCC